>NZ_JAKTNT010000017.1 GCF_022760925.1 Thermus hydrothermalis
AGCCCTGACTAAACTGACCGGTAAGGTGGTCCAAATTTAGGGCCGCAGTACATCCCTGCCGTCCTTCCCCCTTGGTTTCATGGAGATGCAGGCAGCGTCGCCAGACACGCAGACCCCATCAAGCGCCAATACCGATTTTGGTTGCGCCCCCCCTAGCGCTTGCCCAAGAAGTTCCCGTGCGATCTGGACCTGGCCAATCCCCAAAGCCCCACTTTGGGGGTTCCAGAGGGTACGGCTTGGCAGTGACCCGGTACCTGGCTTGTTGCGGGGGACTGAGGCTAGGGCTGAAGCTCGAGGCCCCCATGGCCTAGGCTAGGCGGACCACTCTCCCGGGGTCTTTAGGCGGGTTTACCCCTAGCCCTCCGAAGGGCACGTGGCTTCGGCTCCCTCGGGCCCGAGGGAATACGCAGGGTCAGCACCAGGCCCCTTGGCAAGGGGATGGGGGCGTGGTATAAAGGAAGGGTATGCCCTTCGGGGCCGGTTCACACGGAAGCGGGGAGTGAGGGTTCTCCCCCCTCTTTTCGTGTGGGCGAGCGCCAAAGGCGCCCGCCTTCCTCAGGAAGGCGCGTAAGGAGGATAGAGGCGGCATGGAAGAAAAGGCGACCCAGACCCCAGAAAAGACCTTCAGCATGGAAGAGGCCCTGCAGGAAGCCGAGGCCCGCTTGGAGAAGCGCGTGCGCCCCGGCCAGGTCCTGACGGGCAAAGTGGTCTTGGTGGGTTCCGAAGGCGTGGCGGTGGATATCGGCGCTAAGACGGAAGGCATCATCCCCTTCAACGAGCTCACGGAAAAGCCCCTCTCGGAAGAGGAGCTTAAGAACCTCCTCAAGCCGGGAGATCTGGTGCGGGTACAGGTGCTCAAGGTAGACCCGGAAACGGGCCAGATCCTCCTTTCCCGCAAGAAGGTGGAGGCCCAGGAGCACTGGGACCGCATCCGGGAGCTCTACGAGAAGGGCGAGCCGGTGACCGTCACGGTCAAGGAGAAGGTCAAGGGGGGCGTGGTCGCCGAGCTAGACGGCGTCCAGGCCTTTATCCCCGCCTCGCAGCTAGACCTCAGGCGCATCCCCAACTTGGACGCCTACGTGGGCCAGCAGATCCTGGCCAAGATCATTGAGTTGAACCGCAAGAAGGGAAGGGTCCTTCTCTCCCGCCGGGCGGTCTTGGAGGAGGAGCAGAAGAAGGCCAAGGAAGCCTTCTTCCAGAGCCTCCAGCCTGGTCAGGTGGTGGAGGGTACCGTGGTGGAGGTCACCGACTTCGGGGCCTTCGTCAACCTGGGCCCGGTGGACGGGCTTGTCCACCGTTCGGAGATCACCTGGGGCCGCTTCGGCCATCCCCGGGAGGTCCTGCACAAGGGGCAGAAGGTGCGGGCCCAGGTGGTGTCCGTGGACCCCGCTAAGGAGCGGGTCAACCTCTCCATCAAGGCCCTTATCCCCGATCCCTGGACCACGGTGGCGGAGAAGTACCCCGTGGGGAGCCGGGTGCGGGGGAGGGTAGTGAGCCTTACCGAGTTTGGCGCCTTCGTGGAGGTGGAGCCGGGCCTCGAGGGCCTGATCCACATCTCCGAGCTCTCCTGGACCAAGCGGCCCAAGCACCCTTCCGAGGTGGTGAAGGAGGGCGAGGAGGTAGAGGTAGTGGTCCTCCGCCTAAACCCTGAGGAGCGCCGTCTCTCCTTGGGCCTCAAGCAGACCCAACCCGACCCCTGGCAGCTCTTGGTGGAGAAGTACCCCCCGGGCACCGTGGTGAAGGGCAAGGTCACGGGGGTTACGGACTTCGGCGTCTTTGTGGAGCTGGAGCCGGGCATGGAGGGCCTGGTCCACATCTCCGAGCTGGACCACACCCGGGTGGAAAACCCCGCCGCCCTCTTTAAGAAGGGGGACGAGATGGAGGTGGTGGTCCTCAACATTGACCCCGTGGAGCAGCGCATCTCCCTTTCCCGCAAGCGGCTCCTGCCTCCCCCGCCCCCCAAGGCGGAGGAGGAGCGCCCGCGTCGGGCCAAGGGCAAGGAGGTTCGGGGGAAGCGCAAACCCTCTGGGGGCCGCCGGGAGGAGCGGCGGGAGTACGAGTACGGGGCGGTGGCGGAGTACAACCTTTACGATGCCTCCGCCGTGCCCACCGCCAGCACCAGCGTGAAGTTGGGCGACCTCTACGGGGACCTCCTGGCGAGCCTGGGTTTGGAAGAGGAGAAGTAAAACTTTTAGGGCCCCGGTTAAGGGGCCCTTAGGGCCCCCCGCTCAGGCGGGGGGCCTAAGGTTTAAAGGGCCTTTTCCGCTTCCCGCTTCCCGTAGAAGATGCGCATCAGGGTGTAGGAGAGGAAGAAGGTGAGCAAGGGGCCCCCAAGGACCAGGGTCCAAAGGACGGCGTTATTGCCCAAGAGGTAGCCCTTCTGCTGGAAGTCAATCTTGTAGCCCGCCAGGGTGCTCATGAGGAAGAAGACCAGGAGGGCCAGGATGGCGCTGGTGCGCACCGGGTGCTCGGAGGGGAGCTCCAGGTAGCGCATTTTGTCCTTGCGGGTGTCCACGAAGGGCAGAAGGAGGCCGATGAGGGCCAGGATGCCCGGCACCACCGCCCCACCGATGAACTCGGGCCCGATGGTGGCCCCAAAGAGTTTGAACTCCCAGCTGGAGGGGATGATTTGCAGGATGCCGTAGATCCAGAGGAAGTACCAGTCGGGCTTCACCGCCGGCGTGTTGGGGGTGGGCGGCCCGAAGGCCTCTACGGGGTGGGCGAGGAAAGCCCCGGCGATGATGGCCATGATGCCCACGTAAAGGGCGAAGAGGATGGTCATCATGACCATTTGCTGGGGGTACATGGGCACGCCCAGGATCTTCCCCGGGGCCACCTTCTCGGCGTAGCGGGGTTGGGTGTGCTTCTGCTTCACCATGATGGCCAGGTGGGCCCCGATGAGGGCCATGAGCAGAAGGGGAAGCCAGAGGACGTGGAGGCTAAAAAGCCGGGGGATAGAGTGGGGGGAGCCTGGGAACTCCCCACCGAACATCACCTGGGCCAGGGTACTCCCAATCCAGGGGATGGAGTTGGCGATGCCGTAGCCGATGCGGGTGGCGGTCACGGCGTAGTTATCGTAGGGAAGGGCGTAACCCGTGAAGGCGGTGACCACCGCAAGCCCCAAAAGGGCAAGCCCCACCAGGTAGTTGAGCTCCCTGGGCTTCTTGTAGGCCCCCGTGAGGAGGATGCGGAGCATGTGCAAGAAGGCGGCGGCGATCATCACGTGGGCCGACCAGTGGTGGAGGCTCCGGATCACGGCGCCGAAGGGGAGGCTGTCAATGTATAGGACGCTGGCGTAGGCGGCAGGCACCGTGCGCCCGTCGGGGAGCTTCACCTCGCGGATGGAGGGTTCAAAGTTCAGGGTGAGGAAGACCCCGGTGAGCACCAGGACCACGAAGGCAAAGAGGGTGATCTCCCCCAGGAAGAAGGAATGGTGCACCGGAAAAGCCTTCCGCAAAACCTTCTGGTAAAGCCCTGTGAGGTCTAGGCGTTCGTCCAACCACTTGTACATGCGTCCCTCCTAAACGTGGCGGCAGAAGCCTGCCTCGGCCTTGACCCCCACCTCGCCCAAGAACTCGCCGGCGGCCACCAAAACCCCGTCCTCCACCTTCAGGGGAAGCTGGGGCACGGGCCTAGGAGGCGGCCCGGCGAGGATCCTGGCCCCATGGGCGAAATCGTAAACCCCCCCGTGGCAGGGGCAGAGCCCCGCCTTTTTGTCCCCCACCCACTGGCTGATGATACAGCCCAGGTGGGTGCACACCGCCGAGTAGGCCACGATGCCCTCCACCCCGTGGCTCGCCACCTCGGGGGCAAGCTCCTCCGGAGCGTAGCGCACCACCAGCACCGTGTTCTTAGCCTCGCCGCTTTTCACCACCTTGGTCTTGAGGTCCATGGGGTAGGCGAGGACGAAGGGATCCCCCGGTTTAAGCTCCTCGGGGCGGATGGGCTTGGGCTCCCCACCCCCCTGGGCGTAGACCAGAATGTCCCCTGGCTTTAGGGGTTCCTTGTCCGGGGTGACCTCCTGCTTGGGCCGGAGGCTCGCCCCCACGTAGAAAGCGGAAACCAGGGAAAGCCCTATGCCGGTGCCGATGGCGGTCTTCAGGAAAAGCCGCCTTCTGGATGTGCGCAAGCGGATCTCGCGTTCGTCCATGCTTTACCTCACCAGGGGAACTCGCTCTTCTCCTCCTCGGTGATGACCTCGTCCCGGCCGAAGAACTTCTTGTAGATGCCAAAAAGGGCCGCCACCACCAGGCTGATGCTTCCGAAGATGAGGCCCTGGAGCCAGGTGGGGTTGTGCCCGGTCTGGGCGGAGTAGAGGATGAGGCGTACGAAGAAGCCGGACAGGGCGGTGAGGAGGAGGACCAGGATGACGCCTGCCGCCACGGGGGCGGTGGAGGGGGTGGGGAAGTGGCGGCCAGGGCGGAGTTCTACCCCTTCTAACCAATAGGAAACGAGGCCTATAAGCCCATAGAGGAGAAAGACAGCCCCGAAGGCCATGAGGCCGATCTGCCCCACGGAAAGCTCCGCTGGGGCGTGGCCTAGCAGGCGGGCAATGTGGAGCCCGTCCAGGTAGGCCGCATAAAAGAGGCCTGCGGCCAAGATCAGGGCGAAGGTGGGCAGGATGGGATCGTTGCGGTACATGCTCCCCCCTACTCCACCGGGCCGAAGTTGTTGCCGAAGCTGTTGCGGATGTAGGTGGCCACGGCCTTGAGCTCCTCCTCGCTGAAGTTGGCCCCCACGGCGGGCATGGCGCCCCGGCCGTTTTTCACCACGTTGAGGATGAGCTGGGCATCCTTCAGGTTGGGGTTCCCCGCCAGGGCCGGGAAGGCGGGGGGCATGCCCTGGCCGTTCGCCTGGTGGCAGGCGGCGCAGTGGCTCTCGTAAATGGCCTTACCCTTCTCCATGAGGGCCTGGTCCACGTTGGCTGCGGGGGCGGCGCTTTCCCCGTGGGCCTGGGCTTCTTGGGCGGGGGGCGCCACCTCGGCCACGATCTTTTCCGCGGCGGGAGAGAGGGCGAAGTAGGCCCAGATCCCGCCCAAGACCACCACCGAGGCTACGGCGTACCAGATGGGGTTGAAGCGCACAGGCTCCACGGGCAGCTCCGGCTCGCCCACCGCCAGGCGGAGCTCCACCTTGCCCGCCACTTCCCCGCCTTCGTCCAGGCCCAGGACCAGGACGTCGGGGTAGTTGTTCACGGTGAAGGGGATTTCCTTGACCTCTTGTCCTCCGCCCCGGAAGTGGGTCACGAGGCGTAGGGTGTGCTCGCCATCGGGGATCTGGCGGGTGTCCAGTTCTAGCCGGTAAGGGGGTTCCTTGAGAACCGCCAGGGGCTCCTGGGCGCCGTCTAGGTACACCTCAATCCGGTCTACGACCATTCTGCCTCCCTTTTGTGAAGCGGGGTGCAAACCCCCACTTCACCACTATAAGGGTGTGGGGGCCAGGACAGATGTCCCGCAAGGCCTAAAGAAGGAGCTCCCGAAGGCGCTTAACGCTTTGCTGGACCCCCTTCTTTCCCCCGCTCACCTCGAGGGCGGCGGTGCCGGCAAAGCCCCTGAGGTAGGGGGCGATCCTTTCCCAGGGTACGCTGGCAGCCCCCACCGGCAGGTGGTCATCCTTGCGGCCGTGGTTGTCGTGGAGGTGAAGGTGAAGGAGTTTCCCCCCCAAAGCCTCCAGGTAGCGCAGGGGGCCCGTGGGCCCGAGCTCCACCAGGGCGTGGCCCACGTCCAGGCAGAAGCCGTACTGGGGAAAGCGCTCCAAAAGGGCCCTTAGGTCCTCGGGGCCCCGGAGGAGGTCCTCTTCGGCAAGGGCCAGGTTTTCCAGGGCCACGGGGAAGGGGAGGGGGAGAAGGGCGGAAAGGGTCTTCTCCAGGGCCTCCCGGGCCAGGTCCAGGGCCATGGGGTGGCGCACGGGGATTTGGCCCGTGTGGAGGACCCCCACCTTCGCCCCCAGGGTATCCCCGAACTCCAAAGCCCGCTTAAGGCGGTCTTCCGAAAGCTTCCGGACGCTTGGGATGAGGCTTGCTGGGTTCATCTCCACGAAGGGGAGGTGGAGGGTGAAGCCCACGCCCAAGGCGCTCCCCGTGGCCTTGAGGCTTTTGGGGTCCGGTAAGGGGAGGACCTCGTGGAGGTCGTAGGCCACCTCCAGGTCCATCCCTTCCTCCGCCGCCAGGCGGAAGGCTTCCTCGTAGCCCATCTCCGCGTTGAAGGGGCTAAAGCCTATACGCATCCCGTCCATTTTAGCGGAGGGCCTCCGCCTTGCGCTGCGCCTCCTCTAGGGCTTTTTGCGAGGGTACCCCGCCCTTTAGGCTTTTCTCCAGGGCCTCGGCGAGGAGGCTTGCCCAGGTGGAGAACTGGGGCAAGCGGGGCCTTTCCTGGGCGTAAGCGATCTGCTCAAAGGCCACCTTGCGGAAGGGGTTTTCCCGGTAAAAGCCTTCCAGGAGGGGGATGGCGGATTTGCGCACAGGAACGTAGTAGCTGGCCTCTACCCAGCGGGCCACGTTTTTGGGCTCCATGAGGTAGCGCCAAAACTCCAAAGCCCCCCGCACCTGGGCCTCCGAGGCGCCCCGCAGGACCACGAGCTGGGCTCCGCCCATGGGCACCTTCCCCTGGGACTCCCGGGGCACGGGGGCTACCCCCAGGGTGAAGGCGAAGGAGAAGTTTTCCGCCGCTGGCCAGTTGGCGATGGAGGCCATCACCATCATCCCCTTGGTGCGCACGAAGTCCAGCTGGGCAAAGGTGGCCTCGGCCATGCTGCGCACGGAGAGGACCCCGGCGCGGTTTAGGCGCCAAAGCATCTCCAGGGCGTCCAGGGCTTCAGGGGAGAGGAAGTTGGGCTTCCCGTCCTTGACCAAGCTCCCCCCGCGGCTCGTCACCATGGCCTCAAAGAGCCAGGCCTGGGGGTCGGTGACGAAGATGAAGCCCTTGGTCTGACGGGAGGTTAGGGCCTTGGCCACCGCCTCAAACTCCTTCCAGTCCTTGGGGGGTTTGAGCCCTTTGGCCCGGAAGGCATCCAGGTTGTAGAAGAGGACCGGCGTGGAGGTGTTTAGGGGAAGGCCGTAGCGCTTGCCCTCCACCACCCCGTAGTTCCAGGCGGGTTCAAAGAGGTCTTCTAGGAACGCCCGGTCCAGGCTTAGGTAGCCATCCAGGGCCAAGGCCCGCCCTTCCCCCACCAGGCGGGGGAAGAAGGAGATCTCCGCCTGGAAGAGGACGGGCTGGCTCCCCGTGCGCAGGGCGGCCACCAGCTTGGTTTCGGCGTCCTTGTAGTCCCCGGCGTACTGGGGGGTTACCCGGTACTGGGATTGGCGGGCGTTGAACTCCTGGGCGAAGGTGGAGAGGAGCCTGCCGGCGGGGCCGTCCATGGAGTGCCAGAAAGGGATCTCGCTTTGGGCCAGGGCCAGGCTCCACGTGAGGAAGAGAACCCCAATCCGGCGCATGGTCCTATGCTACCCCAACCGGTTCAGGGAATTTTCAGGGCCCGGGTTTGCGCCTCTTCCAGGGCTTTCTTGGCGGGCACCTGGCCCTTTAGGGCCCGCTCCAGGGCCTCCTCGAGGGGAGGTGCCCAGAGGAGCAAGGGGCTATCCTGGTGCCAGGGGGCAAGGCGCGCCTTCTGGCTTAGGAGGAGGCGGCCCACCTCTTCCTTCCCCCAGGCTTCCTGGGCCTTTAGGCTTAGGGGCAGGTAGTAAACGCCTTGGGCAAGGGTGAGCTGGCGCTGGGCTTCGGCCATGTGGCGGTAGAAGGCTTCTAGGCCACGCCTTTCCTCGGTGGAGGCGTGGCGTAGGGCCACGAGGACGGAGCCCGAGGCTGCCACTTTCCCCTGGGCCTCGAGGGGCAAGGGAGCAATGCCGATGGTAAAGGGGAGCTGCGTGCGGCTTTTTACCGCAGGCAGGAGGGAGGAAGGCCCCATGGCCAAGAAGGCCTTGGTCCGAAGAAAGTCAGCCCCTGCGCTGATCAACTCTGTGGCGGAGCGCACCTGCAAAGCCCCTTCCCGATCAATGCTTTGGAGAAATTCCAGAGCTTTTAGGGCGCTTTCTCCATCCAGGGCAGGAGCACCCCCCTGGCTTAGGGCACCTCCTTGGGCCAGAACCAAGGTGGCGAAGCTGTAGACGTCTGCAGAGAAAAGGAGCCCCTTGGCCGCGCGGGTGGAGAGCTTCTGGGCTACGGCCTTGAGCTGGGCGAAGTCCCTAGGAGGGGTAAGGCGCCTGGCCCGAAGGGCGTCTTGGTTGTAGAAGAGCACAGCGACAGAGATGCCCAAAGGGTAGCCGTAAAGGCGTCCTTTTACCTCGCCCAAGCGTAGGAGCGCCGGATCTAGGTCCGGGATCTGGGGGGAGGGGAGGGGTTGGACCAGGCCCTCCTTTACCAGGACCGGTAGAAACCCAAGTTCCACCTGCGCCAGGGGTGGGGCTGTGCCGTTGCGGAGAGCGGCGGCCAGGAGCACGCCCATTTCCCGGTAATCCCCCACAAAGCGAGGTTCTATGCGGTAGCGGGACTGGGCCTGGTTGAACGCCTGGGCTTCTCCCTCCAAGACCCCTCCCTCCCCCAGGGTGTGCCAAAGGGGTAGGGCGATCTGGGCCCTTGCCCATGCGGCTAAGACCAGAAGCAGCAGAAATATCCGAACCATGGATTATCTCCTCTCCACAGCGAGGGCCTTCCGCTGGGCCTCCTCGAGGGCCGCCTGGGGCCTGACCCCTTGCTTGAGGCTCCTTTCCAGGGCCTCTTCCAGGTAGCCGTACCAGACCACGAGCTCGGGGTCCTGGCTCCAGGGCCGCCCCACCTCCGCCTGGGCGAAGACCGCTTGGCGCTCGGGGTCTTTCAGGAAGTCGGCGAGCTCCCTTTCCGCTTCTTTCCGCAGGGGCAGGTACCAGGTGGTGCGCACCCACGCCGCCTGGCGCTTGGGCTCCAGGAAGTGGAGCCAGAAGGCCACCGCCCCTTGCGCCTGTTCGGGGCTTGCCCCCTTGAGCACGGCCAAGGCGGCCCCGGAAAGGGGCACCGCCCCTCCCTCCCTTCGGGGCAAGGGGGCAAGGCCCACGGCGAAGGGGAGGGCGGTCTGGGCCTCCACCACGGGCAGGGCGGTGGTGGGTCCGATGCCCATGAAGGCCTTGGTGCGCAGGAAGTCGGCCACGGCGAACTGGGCCTCCGCCAGGTTGCGGGCTTGGGCGTGCCCTTTCTGCACCATGCGGTAAAGCATCTCCAAGGCCTCCACCGCCTCCTTGGAGGTGAAGGCGGGAAGCCCGTCCTTCACCAGGCTTCCCCCTAGGCTCATGACGATGGCGTTGAAGCTCCAGATGTCCGTGGAGACCACCATGCCCTTGGCGGTGCGGCCCGTGAGCCGGGCGGCGGCCTCCTCCACCTCCGGCCAGGTCCTGGGGGGCCTAAGCCCCCGGGCGCGGAAGGCGTCCTTGTTGTAGTAAAGGGCGGGGACGGAAAGCCCTAGGGGAAGCCCAAAGGTCTTCCCCTTCACCTGCCCCGTCCGAAGCATCTCGGGGTAGAGGTCCTTGGGGAGGTCCTTCAGGTAGGCGTCCAGGGGGAGGGCCACCCCCTCTTGGGCGAGCCTCGGCAGGAAGGAGAGCTCCCCGTGGAAGAGGACGGGAGCCCCTCCCGAGCGCAGGGCGGCCAGAAGCTTCACCCCCGCTTCCCGGTAGTCCCCCACGTAGCGGGCCTCGAGGCGGTAGGCCTTTTGGCTTGCGTTGAAGCTTTGGATGGCCTCTTCCAGAACCCGGTTTCCCGGGGGGCCAGCGGTGTGCCAAAAGGGGATGCTCACCTGGGCCGAGGCCCAGGCCCAAAGGGTTAAAACAGCCCAAAGGCGCCTCATCCCCCAAGCTTACCCGCCTTGGGGTGAGAGGGCGGTGAGGGGAAGCTCTAGGCCCTCCAGGAAAGGGAGGGCCTTCCCGTAAAGGGCCTTGCGGGCCTCCAGGAACTCCCGGTGGGCTTTGGGCCCAAGGAAGCCTTTGGGAAGAAGCTCAGGGGGCAGGAGGGGGTCCAGGAAGAGCACCTTCCGCATCTCGTGCACCAGGCGGGTGAGGGCGCGGAAGGCCTCCTCCGGCTCCTCGGGGGCTTCCAGGGGAAAGAGGGCCTGGTAGTGGGCCTGAGCCCTTTCCAGGGGGAAGATGGCCTGGATCTCTTCCTTGGGCCCCAGGTGCTCCCCGGCGAAGAGGGTGGCGGGAAGCCGGTAGAAGGTGAGGAGCTCCCGGGTGGCCTCGAGGTCCACCCCCGCCCCCAGGTAAACCCCCGATTGCAGGCTCCCGTAGCCCAAAAGGGCCATCTCCCGGCGGAAGCGCTCCCTTTCCCCCCGGTCCTTGGGGCCTTCCGGCAACACCAAAAGAAAGCGCCCATCCCAGGGCGGCCTCGGCCCGTAGAGGCGGCGGCGCACCTGCCGCACCTGCCAGTACACCCGGTCGGAAAGGGCGTAGTAAGCGGTGCGCCCCACCCGCTCGGGCCGCACCCAGCCCCGCTTGGCGCTCCGGGAAAGGGCGGCCCGCACCGCCGCTTCGGAAAAGCCCAGGGCCTCCATCATGGCCACGAGGTCCTTGACCCGGGCCCGGCGTTCCGGGTAGACATATTCCAGAAAAATGGTGAAGATGGTGGAGCGCGCCCGCATCAGAAGACGCTTTCTAAGCGCTTTTCCCGGTATTCCAGGAGGGCCTTTTCCAGGAAGGTGGCAAGGGGCATGGCCCCCAGGTTCCCCCGGTGGCGCCTCCTGACGCTCACCGTGCCCTCCGCCTTCTCCTTATCCCCCACCACCAGGATGTAGGGCACCTTCTGCACCTCGGCGTCGCGGATTCTGGCCTGCATGCGCTCGCTCCTCAGGTCCGCCTCGGCCCGGAGGCCCGCTTCCCTTAGCTTAAGGGCCACCTCTTGGGCGTAGTCCGTCTGCTTTTCGGAAACGGGGATGACCACCACCTGCACCGGGGAAAGCCATAAGGGGAAGTCCCCGGCGAAGTGCTCAATGAGGATGCCGATGAAGCGCTCCAAGGAGCCGAAGGGGGCGCGGTGGATCATGACGGGGCGGTGCTCCTCGCCGTCCGGCCCCACGTAGGCGAGGCCGAAGCGCTCGGGCAGGTTGTAGTCCACCTGGATGGTGCCCAGCTGCCACTCCCTGCCCAAGGCGTCCTTGACCACGAAGTCCAGCTTGGGGCCGTAGAAGGCGGCGTCCCCCGCCTCCACGGTGTAGCTAAGCCCTGCTTCCAGGGCCGCCTCCTCAATCTGCCTTTCCGCCAGGGCCCATTTGGCCTCGTCCCCCACGTACTTTTCGCTTCCGGGCTCCCTTACGCCGATGCGGGCCCGGTAGTCCCTAAGCCCCAAGGTGGCGAAGACCTTTAGGACCAGGTCCAAGACCCCCAAAAACTCCCCCTTCACCTGCTCGGGGGTGCAGAAGAGGTGGGCGTCGTCCTGGGTGAAGCCCCGCACCCGGGTGAGGCCCAGAAGCTCCCCCGCCTTCTCGTAGCGGTAGACGGTGCCGAACTCGGCGATCCTTAAGGGGAGCTCGCGGTAGGAGCGCTTTTTGTGGGCGTAGATCCGGATGTGGTGGGGGCAGTTCATGGGCTTGAGGAGGTACTCCTCCTCCTCGCCCCGTTCTTTGAAGCTGATGGGGGGGAACTGGCTTTCGGCGTAGTAGGGGTAGTGGCCCGAGGTCTTGTAAAGCTCCAGGCTGCCGATGTGGGGGGTGGTCACGAGCTGGTAGCCCCGCTTGACCTGCTCTTCCCGCATGAAGGCGATGAGCTCTTCCCGGATGACGTTCCCCTTGGGGAGCCAAAGCACCAGGCCCTTGCCCACCATGGGATGAATGAGGAAAAGCTCCAGCTCCCGCCCGATCCGGCGGTGGTCCCGCCGTTTGGCCTCCTCCAGCTGCCAGAGGTACTCCTTGAGCTCCTCGGCGGTGCGGAAGGCCACCCCGTAGACCCGTTGGAGCATGGGGCGCCGTTCGTCCCCTCGCCAGTAGGCCCCGGCCACGTGGGTGAGTTTGAAGTGGGGCGGGATGCGGCCCGTGGAGGGCACGTGGGGTCCGCGGCAGAGGTCGGTGAAACCGTAAGCCTCGTCCCCTTGTTGGTAGAAGCTGATCTCCTCCCCTTCGGGGATCTCCTGGATGAGCTCGGTCTTGTAGGGGTCCTTGCCCCGGTAGCGGGCCAAGGCCTCCTCCCGGGAGAGGACATAGCGGCGCAAGGGGAGGTCCTTTTGCAGGATGGCCCGCATCCTCTCCTCGAGGGCGGGAAGGTCCTCGTCCGAAAGGGGCTCGGGGGCGTCTATATCGTAGTAAAAGCCCTTCTCAATCACCGGCCCCACCCCGAGCCGCACGCTTTCCGGATCGTAGCCCTTTTCCTGGAAGTGCTCCTTCACCGCCTGGGCCAGGACGTGGGCCAGGGTGTGGCGGAAAAGGGTCTGGTACTCGGGGTCCTTCTCCGTGAGGATGCGCACCTTGGCCCCGGGGGGGAGGGGCTTGAAGAGGTCGTAGAGCTCCCCGTCCACGATGGCCCCCACCGCCGCCTTGGCCAGGCCCGGGCCCACGGCCTTGGCCACGTCCAGGGCGGTGGCCCCTTCCGGGACCTCGAGGGCCTTCCCATCCGGCAGGTAGACCGTCATGAACCCCACTATACCCGGCCTAGCCCTCCTCCGGGAGCCTGCTTCCTAGCCCAAAGGCCAGGGCATAAAGCCCCGCCGCCAGGAGGAAGAGGGTGGAAAAACCCGCCCTATCCGCCACCCATCCCCCGAGGACCGTGGAGAAGGCGAAGACCCCGGCCACGGTGTTGCCCAGGCCGATGAAGGCGCTCCGCTCCTCGGGCGGGGCCAGGTTCAGGAGGTAGGTGGTGGTGGCGAGGCTTAGGGCAGCCAGGTAGGCCCCTTGCAGGAGGAAGACGAGGCCGAAGAAGGAGGGGGATAGGAGGAGGGCGAAAAGGGGCGCAAGGAAGCCCAGGGCCGCCCCGGCCCTCAAGACCCCCTTGGACCCCCTCTCCGCAAGCCGCCCCCAAAGGAGGTTGGAGAGGGTAAAGGAGAGGGCATAAAGGGAGAGGTAAAGGCCAAGCTCCTTCCCCTGCCCGAGGGCGCGCACGGCGTAGACGGCGTAAAAGGGCTCGGCCATCCCGGCGAGGCCCAACACCACCCGCACCCGGAGGTAGCGGCGGAACCCGGGGTGAAGGAGGGGCGCCTTGAGGTCCAGCCGGGCCGTTTTGGGCGCCTCTACGGGCTCTTCCACCTGGCCGAAGAGGTGCCAGCCAAGCCCAAAGGAGAGGGCCCCCAGGCTGAAGAGGAGGGCGTAGGGCAGGGGAAAGGGCAGGGGAAGCGCCAGGATCTCCCGCACCAAAAACCCTGCCAGAAAGGCCAAGAGCCCCCCCACCAGGTTGCGGGCGGAGAAGAGGGCGGCCCGGCGCGCCTGGGGGACGGTCTTGGCCACCACCTCCCAAAAGGGAAGGCTAGAAACCCCGGTGAAGAGGGCGTTTAGGAGGAGGCCTAGGAGAAAACCGGCGAAAAGGAGCCCAGGCCAAGGTCCGAGGAGGAAGGCGGAAAGGGCCATGAGGACCACCCCCAAAAGCCTCAGGGCGGCCACCCTGCGGTAGAGGACGATCTTTTGGGGAAAGCGGGCCACGTAGGGGGCCAGGAAGGCCTGGGGCACCATCCCCCCCGCCTGGAGGAGGGCCGGGAGGAGGCCGATGAGGGCCCCCGGGGCCCCCAGCTTGGCGGCGAAACCGGAAAGGACGATGTTGGCGTTCAGGAAGGTGTCCCCGAGCCACACTAGCCAGCCGTTCACCACCGCCAGGCGGTAGTTCCGCTCGCGGAGGTCTAAGATGGGGAGGATGCTCCTTCTCCCTTCCCTTGGGCCCTTCCACATCCTGCACCCACGCTACAACGCGGCCACGGTTTTGGCCATGCTGGAGGAGGCGCAACCCGAGGCCGTTTACCTCGCCTCCCACTCGGAGGAGGCCTTGCGGGAGGGCTTGTGGCGGGAGGAAGATCCCCTCCTCTTCCACCTCCTCCCCTGGGCGGAGGAGCGGGGTATCCCCGTGGTGGCCCTGGACGCCGAGGCCCACCTCAAGGGGGAGGCCGAGGCCTTCCGGGAGGCCTTGGCCCAGCACCCCCTGGGGGCGCCCCACCTGGAGAGGATGCGGGCTTTTGACGAGGCCCTCCTGGACCTCCTCAAGACGCCCCTTTCCCCAGAGGTTTTGGGCAGCGAAGCCTTTCTTTCCCGCCTAAGGGAAGCCTACCAGGGTTTCGCCGAGGCCTTCGGGGAAGGCCCGGCCACGGGCTTCCGCAGGCGGCGCATGGAAGGGGTGCGGGCGGCCTTGGCGGGAAGGGAAGGGGCGGTGGTGGCGGAGCTTTTGGACTACGCCCTGCTTTCGCAGGCCTTCCCCCAGGCCCTTCCCAAGGCGCACGTCCCCACGGAGAAGGAGCGGGAGCGGGCCCTGTTGGACCGGGCTTGGCAGCTCCGGGAGGAGGACGACTGGGGGGCGCTTTTGGAAGGGCTCTTCGCCATAGGGAGCCCGGAGGCCCTCTACCTGGCGGCCCAGATCTACCTGGCGGCGGGGGAGTGGCGGGAGGCCCTGGGCCTCATGGAGGAGGTCTTCCGCATGGACTTTCAGCACCCCGGTTACCTCCCCGGCTACGTCCTGGCCCGCTTTGGGCAGCTTCTGGACCTGGCGGGGGAGCGGGACAGGGCCCTAAGGGCCTACCGGGGGGTTTTGGCCCTTTCCTATGCCCCGGAGGAGGCCCGGGCCATCGCCTTGGCGGGGTTGCGGAGCCCTTTCCGCTTGCAGTAGGGCATTTGTCCTGGGCGCGGGGGCCTATCCTTAGGGCATGGAGGTGGAACTCCGCCGCGCCCGCCACGCCCTTTACCTAAGGCTGGCAGCGGTCCACGCCGGGCCCTTGGGACCGGCCCTCTTGGGGCACCCCGAGCTCGCTTTTCGCTACGCTGAGGCCTACGCCGCCTGTGGCGGGGCGGAGGGGCTTCCCTGCCAGGGGGTGGGGGGGGAGCCCCGGGTCTGCGTGGTGCGGCGGCTGGAGCACCTGGCCTATAGCGCCCTCAGGGGGGGCCAAAAGCGGCGGGAGCAAGAAAGGGCCTTGGTGGAAGGGCTTCTCCGCTGCGTGGCCCACCTGAAGCGGGAGTTCCCCCCGGAGTTCTTGCCGGTCCTCGAGGCCACCCAAAGCTATTTGGAAAAGGACCTAAGCTATCTCCGGGGGGAGAGACCCCCGGAAGCGTGGTTGGAGGAGGTCAGAGCAGGTGGTACGCCTTCCCCAGAAGGAGCATGAGGGCCACGGTGGCGGCGGACAGGATGATGAGGATCAGCATGAAGAGGATGAAGCGCAGGTCAAAGGTTTCGCCTTCCGTGGTGAGGACCCGAGGGTTCAAAATCAGGTAGAAAAGCAGGGTGACCAGGGCAACTCCCAGGGCGAAAAGGACGATATAGACCATACTTCCCTCCCTTACCAGAGGCGGAAGAGCGCCTCCAAGCTTGGCCTCAAGTTTACCAGGCCTACCCCGTAGGTGGGAACCCCCCACGTGCGCCCCACCTCGCCCCAGTACGGGCCCTCCGCGAGGGGCAGGTCCACGGGCAAGGGGGGGCTTTCCCAAGGCCCGTAAACCCGCACCTCCCGGTAGGTGAAGCCCGTAGGGGCCTCCACGTGGAGCGCAAGGGGAGGCTCTTCCGCCTCCAGGGGCCTCCAACCCGAGGGGGTTTCCTTGCCGCCGGGAAAGGCCAGGCCGAGGCCTTCCCCGGGGAAAAGGAGGAGGAGGCGGTCGGGCCGGAAGCGGTCCAGAAGGTGGGCCAGGGGGGCGCGGGTGGGCCCCGTGAGGGGAAGCCCCTCCTGGGTGGGGGATAGGGGGGAGGGGTCCAGGGCGAGGAGGATGCGGCCGCGGAAGGCGAGGCCATTGAGGGCCTGGAGCACGGGAAGGGCCTCCGCGTAGGGGGCGTGGAGAAGGGTGGTGCTCCCGCCCCGGCCTCCCTCCAGGTAGGCGTAGAGGGTGCCGAACTCGTCCAGGCCCGCCCTAAGGTGGGCCGAGAGGACCTCGAGGTCCAAGGATAGCCGCTCCAGCAGGCCGGAAGCCATGCCCTCATGGTATCCTAAGCCCCGTGCGCTACCTGGTCCTCTCGGACATCCACGGGAACTGGCCCGCCCTGGAGGCTGTTTTGCAGGCGGCCCCCCCCTTTGACCGGGTGCTCTTCTTGGGGGATGCGGTGGGCTACTATCCCGACGGGGACCGGGTCCTGGACTGGCTTAAGGAGGTGGATGCCCTCTGCGTTTTGGGCAACCACGATGCCTGGCTCCTCGCCCTCAACCAGCTTCCCGTGGAGGGGGCGGTGATGGAGATCCTGGCCTGGCAGCGGGAACGGCTATCGGAGGCGCACCTGCGCTTTCTCGCTTCCTGGCCCTGGCAGCGGGAGGTGGAGGGGACGCTCCTCGTCCACGGTAGCCCCTGCGACCCCCTGGAATACCTGGACGAGCTGGAGCTCGCCCGGGAGGGCTTCCGCTGCACCGAGGCCCGCCTGGCCTTCCACGGCCACACCCACCTGGCCGGGGCCTTTTTGGAGCTTTCGGGGCCGCGTCCCTGGGTGCGCTACCAGGGTTTCGCCCAAGGGGGGGAGCTCCTTCTGCCCCCCACGGTGCGGGCCTTGGTCAACCCCGGCTCCGTGGGCCAGCCCCGCGACCGGGTGCCGGGAGCGGCCTTCGCCCTGTGGGAGGGGGACCGGGTGGAGTTCTTCCGCGTGGCCTACCCCTTGGAGCGGGTGGCCGAGCGCCTTAGGGAGGAGGGGTTTCCCGAGTGGCTCTACGCGCGCCTCACCCGGGGGGAATAATCGGCCACGAGGGCGTCCTGGCCCTCCTGCCCCGCCTTGCGGCCCACACCCTTCTCTTCTCCGGCCCAGAAGGGGTGGGAAGGCGGACCGTGGCCCGCTGGTACGCCCTGGGCCTCAACCGGGGTTTTCCCCCGCCCCCCCTGGCGGAGCACCCCGACCTTTTGGAGATCGGGCCCAAGGAGCGGGGCCTGAGGGGGGAGAAGGAGGTGCGGTTGGAGGAGGTGGAGCCCCTTTTCGCCTGGTTCGCCACCCACCCCCGGGAACGGGTGAAGGTGGCCATCCTGGACGCCGCCCACCTCCTCACGGAGGCGGCGGCCAACGCCCTTTTGAAGCTCCTGGAGGAGCCCCCTTCCTATGGGCGCCTCGTCCTCATCGCCCCCAGCCGGGACACCCTCCTCCCCACCCTGGCCAGCCGGGCCTTGGAGGTGCCCTTTGGCCCCGTGCCCGAGGAGAGGCTCCGCCGCCTCACGGAAGACCCCGAGCTCTTGGCCTACGCCGCTGGGGCCCCAGGCCGGCTTCTCAAGGCCCTGGCTGAGCCGGAGGCCCATAGGGCCCGGATGCAACGGGCCCGAGAGGCCCTTAAGGCGCCGCCTTTGGCCCGGCTTGGGCTTTTGAAGGAGCTCCTCTCGGAAGAAGAGGGGTTTTTCGCCCTCCATGCCCTCCTCCGGGAGAACCCCAGGGCCCTTTTGGCCCTGGAGTCCGCCCGCGAGGCCCTGGAGGGCTACGTGAACCCGGACCTGGTCCTGGCCCGCTTGGCCTTAGACTTAGAAACATGACCGTGGGCGTCCGCTTCCGCACCCCCCCTCTCCGCTACTTCGCCTTCCGGGGGGAGCCCCCGCCCCTGGAGGCCTACGTGGTGGTGCGCACCAATAGGGGCCTCGAGGTGGGCAAGGTGCGCACCCCCCCGAGGAAGGCCCGGGAAGAGGGGGAGGTGGTGCGCCTCGCCACCAAGGAGGACCTGGACAAGGCGGCGCGCCTTCGGGCCAAGGCGGAGGAGGTGGCCTTTTACCTCCGGGCCCGCCTCAAGGAGGAAGGGGTGGCGGCTAAGGTCCTGGGGTGCGACTTCACCCTAGACGGCCGCCATCTCCTCGTCCACTACGCCGCAGCGGAGCGGGTGAACCTGCGCCGCTTTACCCGGGAGCTCGCCGGGCGCTACGACGTCCGGGTGGAGTTCCTGGCGGAAGGCCCTAGGGAGGAGGCCCAGTACCTGGGGGCCCTCGGGGCCTGTGGCATGGAGTCCTGTTGCTCCACCTGGCTTCAGGGCTTCGCCCAGGTTTCCATCAAGCTCGCCCGGGACCAACAGCTTCCCCTTTCCCCGGAGAAGATCTCGGGGCCTTGCGGGAGGCTCCTTTGCTGCTTGGCCTACGAGCACCCCGTGTACCAGGAGCTCCTCGCCGAGCTTCCCAAGAAAAACGCCCGGGTCTGCACCAAGGCGGGGGTCTGCGGCAAGGTGCAGAAGGTGAACCCCCTGAAGGGCACGGTGGAGCTCTTGCTGGAAGAGGGGAAGAGCCTGGAGGTGGCCAAGGAGGACCTGGCATGAAGGCCTACCCCGTGGAAGGCCCCTTGCCCGCCTTCTACCACTACTACCCCGGCGTCCCCGCCGTGGTGGGGGTGCGGCTCGGGGAGAGGGTGAACTTCTGCCCCGCCGTGTGGAACACGGGCCTCTCCGCCGACCCGCCCCTCTTCGGGGTCGCCTTAAGCCCCAAGCGCTTCACCCATGGCCTCCTCCTTCAGGCCCGGCGCTTTTCCGCAAGCTTCCACCCCTACACCCAGGCCGCCTTGGTGCAATGGCTCGGGAGCGTGTCCGGCCGGGAAGTGGATAAGGGCGAGGCCCCCCACTTCCTGGGCCAGACCGGGGTGCCCATCCTGGAAGGGGCCTACGCTGCCTACGAGCTTTCGCTTTTAGAGGTCCACCCCTTCGGCGACCACGACCTTTTCGTGGGAAAGGTGGTGGCGGTGTGGGAGGAAGAGGCCCTTTTGGACGAAAGGAAGCGGCCTAAGCCCGGCCTTTCCCTCCTCTACTACGGCAAGGGGCTTTACGGCCGCCCCAGCGAGGAGGCCTTCACCCCTTGACCCAGGCCCAGGCCTTCGCGCAAAAGGTGCGCCGCCTGGCCCTGAACCGCCAGGCCACGGAGGCCCAGATCTTCCTGGAGGAGGGCTTCCTCTACCTCCGGGCCGATGGCTTCGCCCGCTTCGCCCAAGGCGAGGGGGCGGAGGCCCTTTTGGGCTTCGCCCTGACGGGGAAGGGGGTAGAGCTCCGCTTCGCCGACGGGAGCGCCCTTTCCCTCGCCTACCGGTTTGGGCGGCTTCGGAAGCGGGCCTACTTCTCGTAAGGCTTGCCCACCGAGGCCGGCGGGCGGCTTTTGCCGATGAAGCCCGCCAGGACCAGCACCGTGACCACGTAGGGGAAGGCCTGGACCAAGACGGCGGGGAGGATCTCCGTGCCCTGGAGCTGGATGGCCAGGGCGGAGGCGAAGCCAAAGAGGAGGGTGGAGAAGAGGATGCCCACGGGGTGCCACTTGCCGAAGATCATGGCCGCCAGGGCGATGAAGCCCATCCCCGCCGACATCCCCCGCACGAACTGGTTGAGGAAGCCGATGGCCAGGTAGGCCCCCGCAAGCCCCGCCAAGACCCCGGAGACCACCACCCCGATGTAGCGCATGCGGTACACGTTCACCCCCAGGGTGTCCGCGGCCTCGGGGTGCTCCCCCACGGCCCGGAGGCGTAGGCCAAAGGGGGTCTTGAAGAGGACCCACCAGGCCAAGGGCACCAGGAGGAAGGCCAGGTAGACCAAGGGGGAGAGGGCGAAGCCCTCGGGGCCCAGGAGGGGGAGGCGGTTTTGTACCTCCTTGGAGCTCGTGGCGTTGCCGTAGAAGTAGGTGAGGACCAGGCTCGGGGCCCCCGCCGCCAGGAGGTTGATGGCGGTGCCGCTGATGATCTGGTCCGCCCGGTAGCGGATGGAAACCACCCCGTGCACCAGGGCCACGAGCCCCCCCACGGCCATGGCGGCCAGAACCCCTACCCAGGGAAGCCAGGGGTGGGGCCCCGGGCCCAGGGCGGCCTCCAACCGCTCCACCACCACCGCCGCCGTGAGGGCCCCGAAGAGGATGATGCCCTCGAGGGCGATGTTCACCACCCCGCTCCGCTCGGAGAACATCCCCCCCAAGGCGGTGAAGAGGAGGGGGGTGGTTTGGCGCAGGGTGGAGAGGAGGAGGGCGGTGAGGAAGGCGGCGTCCAGGTTCACGCTTCCACCTCCTTCCTTTTGGCCTCTTCCCGGAGCTCCACCTCCGCCGCCCTCAGGGGATCGGTGAAGTAGCGGGGCAAAAAGCCCCCGGCGGCGATGAAGAGGACGATGAGGGCCTGCAACACGGACACCAGTTCCCGGCTGATGCCAAGCTGCAGGTTCACCTGAAGCCCCCCGGTGAGCAGGATGCCGAAAAGCCAGGCGGCAAGCCCCACCCCTAGGGGGGTGTTCTGGCCCATGAGGGCCACGGCGATGCCGTCAAACCCCACGGAGTAGGGGAGGGACTGCTTCAGGCGGTACTCGTCAATCCCCCCGCCCAGCACGTAGTGGGTGGCGGCAAGCCCCGCCAAGGCTCCTGCCAGGAACATGACGAGGACCATCTTCCTTCCCGCCAACACCCCCCCGTACTCCGCCGCCTTGGGGGCGAGGCCCAGGGCGCGAAGCTCATACCCTCCCACGGTGCGGAAGACGTAGAAGTGGAAGAAGAGGAGGGCCAAGAGGGCGAGGAGGAAGGCCCCGTTGAGCCGCACCGAGGTGAGGTCGGGGCCGAAGGCCACCTGCGGCCCGGGGAGAAGCCCCCCAAGGAGGTACCCCGCCACCCCCAGGAGGAGGGCGGAAAGCACCCGGTGGCCCAGGCTTTTCCGCACCAGCACGTAACCCAAAAGGCCGAGGAGAAGGGCCAAGGGCAGGGCGAAGGAGAGCTCCCCCCCCGGGGCCACCAACTCGGTCCAATGGGGGATGCGGGCCTCGGGGCGGATCTCGTAGCTCCTGGCCTCGTAGCCCGGGTATTTGAAGGGCAGATAGAGGGTCTGGCCGAAGAACTTGTACTCGTTGGCGGAGATGAGGAAGAGGAAGAGGCTTGCGGCGATGTAGTTCAGCATGATGGTGTTGATGACCTCGTGGGCGCCGAAGCGAGCCTTGAGCCAGCCCGGCAAAGCCCCCCAAAGCCCCCCGGCGAGGGCGGCGGCCAAGATGGCCAGGGGCAGGACGAGCCACCGGGGCCCCGGCAGGTACACCCCCACCAGCATGGCGGCGATGGCCCCCAGGATGAGTTGCCCCGGGGCCCCGATGTTGAAGAGCCCCCCCCGGAAGCCCAGGGCCACGGAGAGGCCGGTGAAGACGAGGGGGGTGGCCAGGAGGAGGCTTTGCAAAAAGCCGGAGGGGTTCACCAGGGGGCTATAGAGGAGCTGGTAGGTGTAGGTGATGAGGTCCAGCTTGAGCAGGAGGGCTTCCCTTAAGGAGCCCGCTTCTCCAGGGCTTTCCTTGAGCACCGCCACCATGACCCCGCCCAGGAGGGAGGCGAGGAGCAGGGAGAAAAGGGGCACCACCAGCCCCCGCCGGCGCACCAGGAAGGCGAGCCCTCCCGGGGAGAAGGTGCGGGCGAGGAGGAGGAGGTAAAG
The DNA here is from genome assembly GCF_022760925.1 of Thermus hydrothermalis. Taxonomy (NCBI): domain Bacteria; kingdom Thermotogati; phylum Deinococcota; class Deinococci; order Thermales; family Thermaceae; genus Thermus; species Thermus hydrothermalis. Next base: position 21,419 of record NZ_JAKTNT010000017.1, read on the forward strand.
GCTATAGGCCAAGGTGGCGTAGCTCCCTAGGCCCAGGCTATAGCGGCGCAGGGGTCTTTCCGCCAGGCGGTTCGCCTCGGCCACGCTCCCTTGGAAGAGGAGGTAGGTGAGGAGGAAAAGCCCAAGCCCCAAGGCCCCCGCCAGGTAGAGCCCCTTGGGCCCCGCCTTGGTCCAGGGGAGGAGGAGCGTGAGGCCGAGCCAGGCCAGGGCCAGGTAAAAGACGGGGTAAAGCCAAAGGTCCCGGTAACCCTGGGGCAGGGTCCCTTGGGGCAGGTGGTGGCCGAAGGGGTTTAGGAGGATGCCTTCGCCGCCGAAGAGGCGGTGGGGTACGGCCCAAGGGGCCAGGTACCAAAGGAGGAGGGTGAAGACCCCTCCCAGGAGGACCAGGACCCCTAGGCGCTTCCGGTCCGTCAACACGCCCACGATTGTACCCCACCCGCCTGGGCGGAAGGTCCTTGGGATGCTAGACTTCCCTCGTGGCGGCCTTGCCCGAGGAGAAAGCCAAGCGGGTGCGGCGGATGTTTTCGGAGATCGCCCCCCGCTACGACCTCCTGAACCGGCTCCTTTCCCTGGGGGCGGACGTGCGCTGGCGGAGGCGGGCCGTGGCCCTGGCCCTGGAGAAGCGTCCCCGGCGCATCCTGGACCTGGCCACGGGCACGGGGGACCTGGCCCTCCTCCTGAAGGCCCAGGCCCCCGGGGTGGAGGTGGTGGGGGCGGACTTCGCCCCTCCCATGCTGGAGATTGCCCGGAAAAAGGCGCAGGGGCGGGGCCTCGAGGTGCGCTTCCTCGAGGCGGACGCCTTGGCCCTTCCCTTCCCCGAAGGCCATTTTGACGCCGTCACCATCGCCTTCGGCTTCCGCAACTTCGCCGACTACCGGAAAGCGCTCGCCGAAATCCACCGGGTCCTGGCCCCAGGGGGAAGGCTCGTCCTCTTGGAGTTCCCCCCGCCCCCCAAGGGGGCCTTTGGCCTCGTCTACCGCCTTTACTTCCAGAAGGCCCTCCCCTTCCTCGGGGGGCTCATCTCGGGGCACTTTGGGGCCTACCGCTACCTTCCGGAAAGCGTGGAGGCCTTCCCGCCCCCACAGGCCCTGAAGGCCCTGATGGAGGAGGCGGGGTTTGGGGTGCGCTACGAGCTCCTCACCTTCGGGGTGGCGGCCATCCACGTGGGCGACAAGCCCTAAAGCCCCGCCGCCCGCCTCAGGTCCTCGTCGCTCGGGATTTCCCCCTCCTTGAGCTTTCCCACCAGGAAGCGGGCCATCCGGCCCAGGGCGTCCCGCACCCGGCGCCACTCCTCCAGGGGTTTTCCCGTGGGGTCTTGGAAGGACACGTGGCGCTTTGCCGTGGGGGCGGGGTAGGCGGGGCAGGCCTCCTGGGCCTGGTCGCACACGGTGAGGACCAGGCCGAAGTTCCAGGGGTCCGGCACTTCCCAGAGGGTCTTGGAACGGTGGCCGGAGAGGTCCAGCCCCACCTCCGCCATGACCCGTTTGGCCTCCTCCTTCACGAAGGCCTTCTCCGTGCCGGCGGAGTGGACCTCGAGGTCCACCCCAAGCTCCCGGGCGTAATGGCGTAGCCACGCCTCCGCCATCTGGCTCCGGGCGGAGTTGTGGGTGCAAAGGACCAGGACCCGCATCCCTCTAAGCCTACCCCGCCCGCGTCAGGGGGCGGTCAGGAAAGCCGCCTTTCCAAGGCCTCCACCTTGTCCGCCAAGACCTTGAGGCCCTTCTGCCAAAACGCCGGGCTTTCCAGGTCAAAGCCGAAGCGGCGGCCGAGCTCCTCGGCGAAGTGCATCCCCGACTCGGCGAGGAGGGCCTCGTAGCGCTCGGCGAAGCCGGGGTCCTCCTTGGCGGCCTCGTAGACGGCGAGGCCGAAGAGGAGGCCGAAGGTGTAGGGGTAGTTGTAGAAATCGGCCCCGTAGTAGTGCCCCTTCACCGCCCACATGTAAGGGTGGCGGGTGGCCAGGGCTTCCCCATAGGCTTCTTCCTGGGCCTTGAGCATGAGCTCCTTGAATTCCCTTGGGGAAAGCTCCCGCTCCTTGCGCTTCTGGAAGACCCAGGACTCAAAGAGGAAGCGGCTATGGATGTCCACCACCACCTGGGCCGCCCCCTGCAGGTAGGCGTCCAGGATGAGGAGCCCCTCCTCGGGGGAAGCCTCCCTCAGGGCCGCCTCCACCACCAGGGTCTCGTTCATGATGCTGGCGGTTTCCGCCAGGGTCATGGGCACCTCCCGTAGGCTTGCGGGGGCTTGGGCCAGGGCGAAGTTGTGGTAGGCGTGGCCGAGCTCGTGGGCCAAGGTGGAGACCGACTCAAAGCTCTCCTCGTAGTTGGCGAGGATGAGGCTCTTGCCGCCTCCCCTCGGCATGCAGTAGGCCCCGCCCACCTTGCCCTTCCGGGGGAGGAGGTCCATCCAGCGCTCGGCGAAGGCGGCCTCCGCCACCTGGGCGGCGCCCGGGGAGAAGGCGGCGAGCTTTTCCCGGATGAAGCGCCGGGCCTCCTCGAGGGTCCAGCGCCTGCCCTCCCCGATGGGGGCGAAGAGGTCCCACCAGTCCAGGCGCTCCTTGCCCAAGGCCTTGGCCTTCAGGTGGAAGTAGCGGCGGAAAAGGGGAAGGGCCTCCCGCACCGCTTCCTGCAGGGCCGAAAGGGTCTTGCGGCGGATGCGGTTGCGGAGGAGGGTGGGCTCGAGGTCGTCCTTGTACCCCCGGCGGCGGTGGAGCACTGAGGCTTCCCCCTTGACCCCGTTGAGGGCGTAGGTGATGGGCACCTCGTGGGCCTCCCAGGCCTTGAGCTCCGCCTCGTAGGCTTTCCTTCGCACCGCCTCCTCGGGGTGGAAGTAGAGGTTGCGCACCTTGGTGATGGGAAGCTCCTCCCCGTCCACCACCGCCGTGATCTGGCTCGTGAGGCTTTCGTGGAGCTTGGCCCAGGCCTGCCGCCCCGAGAGGCTAAGCTCAGCGGCCAGCGTTTCCTCCCCCTCCGGCATCATGTGGAGGGCCTCCTCCTTGGCCTCCACCACCAGGATGCGGTAGGGTCCGGCCTCCTCAGGGTCCTGCAGGGCCAGATAGCGGGTGAGGCGGGGCCTTAGGCGCTGGAAGTCCAAAAAGCACATCTCCAGCTCGGAGAGCTTGGCCAAGGCGGCCTCGTCCTGGGTGTCGGCGGTGAAGCGGGCGTAGAGGTAGGCCCAAAGGGGGGTGGCCTCCTCCTGAAGGGCGTCCAGGGCGGCCAGGACCTCGGCCAGGGGTGCTTCCCTTTCCAGGAGTTCCTTAAGGCGGCCAATGCGCCCCCTTATTCCCTCCCAGGCCCGCCGGAACTCGGGGCTTTCCAGGCCAGGGAAGAGGGGGGTTAGGTCCCAGGTGGTCTCCGTCATGCCCCCACTATACCTGACCCGTGGGTCAGCGCCCTGCGCTCAAGGCCAAGGTGCTTCCCCTGGTTTACTGGGAAGGCCATGCGTTTCCTGGGCATTGGCGGAAAGGCCGGATGAGGGTTGTCCGCACCAGATTGCGTTTCAAAGGTCTTCCGCGGCTTCACAAAATGGGCCTCCGGAGGACGTATCCGGAGGCCCGCGCACAGCCAACCTAGCGGAACGTCAGTACGGGCAAGCCTGCCTGGTGACCTTTTGCGCAGCCCACCTTCCTGTAAAGTTTTGGCCTTGATAGGAGGTAGCGGTGTAATCCCCCGTGGCGCTCTCCTGGCTAAAGGTGCCCGTGATCCGCAAGGTTCCTCCCGGCAGACTCACCGTGGAGGTGAACCGGTTGCCGTTTAGCGACCTGGTCACCTCTACTTGGTACCCCCCTTCTAGATGCAGGGAGCCCTGGATGAGGTTCCCAGTTTGGGTAACCTGTACGCAAAACGGACCCGTTTCCGGCGTTGACGCCACGGTATAGGTTCCTTCCCACGTGCCCGCCACGTTTGGTGTGGAACCCCCGTTTGCCCCGCCTCCCACCTGTTCCCCACAGGCAACCAAGAGAAGGGCAAAGCCGGCCAGAAAAGCATACGCCATACGTTTCATACACCTGGCTCCTTTCTTGGGGTTCAAAGACCCCGGGCTTCATTTTGCCAGAAATCCCTTTGGGAAGCTTGGATGGTCCTATGGTATAGACTGAGGTCATGGAAGGCTTCCCGGTTGTCGTGCGGGTGGACGTCCGCTTCCGCGATCTAGACCCCTTAGGCCACGTGAACAACGCCGTTTTCCTCTCCTACATGGAGCTCGCCCGCATCCGCTATTTCCAAAACATCTCCCCCGACTGGCTCCAGGAGGGGCACTTCGTGGTGGCCCGCATGGAGGTGGACTACCTGAAGCCCATCTTCCTGGAGGACGAGGTCCTGGTGGGGGTGCGGGCGGTGGGGATGGGCCGCTCTAGCCTGCTTATGGAGCACCTGATCACCGCCAACGGGGTGCCCGCCGCTCAAGGGGTGGGGGTTTTGGTCTGGCTGGAGGGCGGGAAGCCAGCCCCCCTGCCCGAGGAGGTGCGCCGGAGGATTGAGGCCCTCGAGGGCCGCCCCCTAGCCCCGTAGCACCGCCACCGTCACCCCGTGCCCCCCCTCGTGCGGGGGGGCATCGGCGAAGCTTTCCACCCGCTTGTCCCGCCTTAGGGCCTCGCGGATGGCCTGGCGCAGGGCTCCCGTGCCCTTGCCGTGGAGGAGGCGCACCGTGGAAAGCCCCAGGGCCCTGGCCTCCTCCAGGGCCTGGTCCACCTCGAGGAGGGCCTCCTCCACCGTGAGGCCCCGCAAGTCCACCTCCTTGACCTCCCGCTTGGGCTTGGCGAGGAGGGGCTTGGGGGCTTCCCCTTCCGGCACCGCCTTGAGCTCCTTGGCCTTCAGGCTCATCTTCAGGGGCCCCACCTGGACCAAGGCTTCCTCGCCCCGCACCTCCACCACCCGGCCCCGCTTGCCCAAGGCGGGCACCTCCACCAGAACCCCAGGGGAAAGCCCCGGCGGGGGCGGGGGAGGGGGGGTCTTTTTGGCGTAGCGGGCCTTGAGCTCCATGAGTTCCCGTAGGGCGTCCCGCTTGCTCTCGGTCCTCGCCTTTTCCCGGATGGCCTTGAGCTCCGCCTCCACCGCCAGAAGCCTTTCCCGCACCTCGGCCTCCAGGGCCTTAAGGCGCGCCTCCCGCTCCTTTTGGTAGTCGGCCTCCCGCCTTTCCAGCTCCCGCTTTAGGGCCTCGGCCTGGGCAAGCGCTTCCTCTAGGCGGCGCTTTTCCTCCTCCAGGCGGAGCCTTTCCCCTTCAAGCCTCTCAAGAAGCGTTTCCAGCCTTCCCCCCTCGGGCAGGATGGCCTCGGCCCGCCGGAGCACCGCCTCGGGCAGGGAGAGCCTTCGGGCGATGGCCAAGGCGTAGCTCCGCCCCGGCACCCCCAGGACGAGCTCGTAGGTGGGGCGGAGGGCCTCGAGGTCAAAGCGCATGGAGGCGTTCTGGATGCCCTCCCGCCCCTGGGCGAAGGCCTTGAGGGGGGAGAGGTGGGTGGTGACCATCCCCTTGACCCCCCGTTCCAAGAGGGCCTCCAGGATGGCCTGGGAAAGGGCCGCTCCCTCCTCGGGGTCGGTGCCGCTCCCGAGCTCGTCTATGAGGACGAGGCTACTGGGCGTGGCCTCCTCCAGCATCTCCTTGAGCCGCTTGAGGTGCCCGGCGAAGGTGGAGAGGCTTTCCTGCAGGGACTGCTCGTCCCCAATATCGGCATAGACCCGGTCGGGCCAGGCGAGGAGGGCCCTCCTGGCCCCCACGAAAAGCCCCGCCTGGGCCATGAGGACCGCCAGGCCCAGGGTCTTGAGGAGGGCGGTCTTCCCCCCCATGTTGGGGCCGGAGATAAGGATGAGGCGGGTCCCTTCGTCCAGGGCAAAGGAGTTTCTCACCGGGTTTGGGATGAGGGGGTGGAAGGCCTCCACGAGCTCGTAGCGCTCGCCGAACCGGGGGCGGGCAAGGCCCAGGTCCTTGGCCAGGGCGGCCTGGGCCTGGACAAGGTCCAAAAGGGCCAGGGCCTTCAGGGTTCCCGGCACCCCTTCGTCCTCCGCTAGGCGCTCGGAGAGCTCCCGCAGGATGCGGTTCACCTCCTCCTCCTCCTTGAGCCTCAGGGCCTGGAGGCGGTTATTGAGCTTCACCACGGAAAGGGGCTCTATGAAGAGGGTGGCCCCGGACTCGGACTCGTCCAGGAGGATGCCGGGCACCTTCTGGGCGAAGCCCGCCTTTACCGGCACGCAGTACCGGTCCCGGCGCAGGGTGACGAAGCGGTCCTGGAAGGCCTCCCGGTGGCGGTCCATGAGGGCGTAGAGGCGGTCCAGAATCTCCTGGCGCAGGGGCCTAAGCTCCCGGCGGATCTGGAGGAGGTGGGGGCTCGCCTCGTCCTTTACGGCGCCTTCCTCGTCCAGGGCCCGCTTCACCCGCTCCAGGAAGGGGGTGTGGTCGCCAATGCCCTCGGCCACCTGGCTCAGGGCGTTCTTTAAGGGGAGGAGTTCCCTTCTCAGGGCCATGGCCCCTTCCAGGGCCTGGGCGGCCCTTAGGAGCTCAGGCCCCGTGAGCCGGCCCCCGGAGAGGGCCTTTTGGTAGGCCTCCCTCAGGGCCCCCGCTTCCGGAAGGGCGTAAGGGTAGCTTTGCGCCTCCTGGGTGAGCTGGTGGCGGCGTTCCGCCTCCTCCCGGGAAAGGGGGGCGAGAGCTAGGGCGAGCTCCCTCCCCAAGGGGGTCTTGGCCCTCTCCGCCAAGAGGGCCCGCACGCGGGGAAACTCCAGGACCTCGAGGACGTCCCGCACAAAGGAAAAGTATACCCAAAGAGGGTGGGTTAGCGCTTAAGGAGGCGGAAAAGGGTGTAGGCCGCTTGCCCTCCAGGGCCCGCCACCACCTTGAGCCAGGCCCCGATCCGGCCAAGCCGGCCCAGGGGAAGGAGGGAAAGGAGCAGGAAGACGCCCTCCACCACCTTTTTCCGCTCCTCGGGGGGAAGGTTTTGCCAGCGCGCCCACATCCCCTTTAGCCCCCCTTTGGAGCTTCCCTTAGGAGGGGCCCAGGGCCTTTTGCGGGGCTTGGGCATCTTGGCCATCCCCCTCATTCTAGGGGTTGGAAGAGGAGGTAGGAGGCCTCCACTTCCCCTTCCACCTCGCTTTCGGTCAGGAGGTCCACCCCCCGGGGCAAGGCCAGCCGGGCGCCCTCGGGGGCGAAAAAGGCCCAGACCTCCTCACCCCCATACCGCCTCCGGAAGGCCAGGACCCCCTTGGGGGCGGGAAGGGGTAAAAGGCCTCCTTGGCGCAGGGCGGGGTGGCGCTTCTTAAGGGCGACGAGCCGCTTCAGGAAGGCCTGGATCTCCCGGTTCCAAAGCCCCTCGTCCCAAGGGAAGGGGGCGCGGCAGTAGGGGTCGCCCCGCCAGAGGCCATAGGGGTTGGGCTGGGAAAGCCCCACCTCGTCCCCGTAGTAGATGGCGGGGCTTCCCGGGAAGGCGAAGAGGAGGGCGTAGGCCAGCTTGAAGCGCTCCACGTCCCCCCTAAGCCGCCAAAGGGCCCGGGGGATGTCGTGGGAGGAAACGAAGGTGTACATGGCGTGGCGCACCTGGAGGGGCAGGGCCTGGTAGTGATCCAGGAGGGTCCTAAGGGCATCCTCCGCTTCCACCACCACCGCCCGGCCGTGCACGTCCCGCCCCGAAAGCCATTCCATCACCGGGTGGGCGAAGCCGGCGTAGTGCATGGCCCCGTCCAGGGTGTGGGCCTTGAGGGTGGGGGTGGTGTCGTAGGAGAGCTCCCCCAGGACCAAGGCGTCCTCCCGTTCCTCCTTGGCCGCCCGGGCCAGGGCCCTTAGCCACCGGGCGTTCTTGCGGTTGGTGCCCCCTTCCCCGATGGAGTGGGCCACGTCCAGCCGCCAGCCGTGGGCGAGGCGGAGCCAGTGGCGGATGGGGGCTTTGGGGCTATAGACGAAGCGCTCCTGGGTGAGGGGGGAGGCGTAGTCCAGTTTGGGCATGTGGCCGAGGCCAAAGAAGCTGGCGTAGGTGCCGTCGGGGTAGAAGGTGAACATGCCCCTTTCTGGGGCCTCGGGGTTTTCCAGGGCCTTTCGGAACCAAGGGTGGGTGGCCCCCACGTGGTTGTAGACCCCGTCCAGGATTAGCTTCATGCCCCGGGCTTCCAAGGCTTGGTAAAGGGCCCGCAAGGCCTCTTCCCCGCCCAGGTGGGGGTCCACCTCCAGGTAGTTCTCGGTATCGTAGCGGTGGCTACTGGGGCTTCGGAAGATGGGGGTGAGGTAGAGGACCTCCACGCCCAGCGCCTCGAGGTAGGGGAGGGCCTCCAAGACCCCATAGAGGTCCCCCCCGTAGAACTCCCAGGCACCCTCCTCCCCCGGGGGCTCGTGCCAGGCCTTCTTCCGGATGGGCTTCCCCCCGTAACGCCACGCCCCCTCCTTGGGGGCAAGCTCCGGCCGGCCCTGGCGGAAGCGGTCGGGGAAGATCTGGTAGTAGACCGCCCCCAGGGCCCAGGCGGGGGGCAAGGGCCCCGCCAGGAGGTGGAAGAAGCGGTCGTAGCGGGGAAGGCCCTTTTCCAGGCCGTGGCTCCCCAAGTACCCCTCGGGCAAGCGAAAGCAGTAGCGAAAGGGGCTTGTGTGCACGTAGACCTTGGCCTTCAGGCCCCCTTCCCAAGGCGTCAAGGGCTTTTCGTGAAGCTCCCCGTCCTTCTCAAAGAGGAGAAGCCCTTCCTTCGCCGGGGTTTCCAGGAAAAGCTCCACCTCTTCCCCCAGGTCCGGGAAAGGAGGGTGGACGTGTTCCAGGTCGTGGCGGTTCATTCCTTCACCGCTCCCGCCGTGTAGCCGGAAACGAAGTACTGCTGGAAGCCGTAGAAGAGGAAGAGGATGGGCAAGGAGCCCAGGACGCTCGCCGCAGCGAAGATGCCCCATTTGGTCTGGAACTGCCCCGTGGTGAAGCTCCTAAGCCCCACGCCCACGTTCCAGCTCTCCACCCCCGTGAGCACCAGGTTGGCCAGGACGAACTCCGAGTAGGTGCCCACGAACTGGAGGAGGAAGATGAAGACGAACATGGGGGCGGAAAGGGGGAGGAGGATCTTCGTGAAGACCTGCCACCGCGTGGCCCCGTCCACCATGGCGGCCTCCTCGAGGCTTGGGCTGATGCTCTCCAGGTAGCCCTTGTACACCCAGGTGCCGAAGCTGATGATCCCCCCGGAGTAGGCCAGCACCAGGCCGGTGAAGGTGTTCAGGAGGTCCAGCCGGGAAAGCAGGTAGTAGATGGCCACCAGGGCCAAGAACCCCGGGAACATCTGCACGAAGATGAAGAAGAGGAGCAGAGGGTAGCGCCCGGGCAGGTGGCGGAAGCGGGCGAAGGCGTAGCCGGCGGTGGCGGTGAGGAGGACCGCCAAAAGCCCCGTGAGCCCGGAGATGAGGAAGGTGTTCCGCACCCAAAGGAGGAACTTGGTTTCCGTCCCCTGCCCGGTGAACTGCTTGGGGGAGAGGAAGAGGGCGAGGAGGAAGACGAAAAGGGCCAGGGCGAAGAGGAGCCGGCTTTGCCAGAAATCCATCCATTCCGCTTCCGGTAAGAGGCGGCGGAGGAGGCCGATTAGGGCCACCCCGAGAAGGGAAAGCCCCGCCAGGAGGAGAAGCCCCACCTGGTACGGGTAAAGGACCACGCCCTGGACCAAGGCGGCGTAGTTTTCCCAGGAGGGCTCGGGCAGGTAGGGGATCACCTTGGCGTCCAGGAGGAGAAAGCCCGTGTTCGGTCTGCGGAAGCTGAAGAGGTTGTTGGTGGGGTCAAAGCTCGCCGCCACCACCTGGACCACGGGGTAGTAGACGAGGAGGATGAGGACCCAGAGGAAAAGGTGGGTAACCCCTTGCCAGAAAAGGGGCCAGGGGCTCCGCTTTCGCCCCTGGAGGCGGTTGGCGAGGGCGGTGTAGAGGAGGCTATAAAGGAGGAGCAAAACCACGAGGCCCAAAAGTCCCAAGAGGGCGTAGGCCCACCCGTAGGGCACGAAGACGCTGCCAAAGGCCACCTGCTTGCGGTAAGACCCCTCGTCAAAGAGGCGGTGGGCCGCAAACCAGTAGGCCCCGTAGAGGGCCAAGCCGGTGAGGAGAAACCCGAGAAGCCGCCGCATCTACCGTACCTCCCTTAGCGCCCCCGTGAGGCGGAAGTTCACCAGGCTGATGGCCACGGTGATGGCGAAGATGAGGAGGCTAATGGCCGCCCCCAGGCCGTAGGCCGACTGCCCTTCGGCGCTAAAGGCCGTCTTGTAGGCCCAGGAGATGAGGATGTCCGTGGCCTGGGCCGTGGCCATCCTTCCCTCCTGGGCGGGACCGCCCCCCGTGAGGAGGTAGATGATGTAGAAGTTGTTGAAGTTGAAGGCGAAGGAGGAGAGCAGGATGGGCACCATGGGCTTTTCCAGAAGGGGCAGGGTGATGCCCCAAAGGGCCTGCCAGGGGGTGGCCCCGTCCACTTTGGCCGCCTCGTAAAGCTCGTCGGGGATGGTGGAGAGGGCGCCCAAGGTGGCGGTCATCATGTAGGGGAAGCCCAGCCAAAGGTTCACCAGGAGGATGGCCACCTTGGCCCAGTCGGGGTCGTTGAGCCAGGGGATGGGGTAGACGCCCAGGACCCCGAGAAGCCGGTTGATGGCCCCGAAGTTGTAGTTCAAAAGGGCTACCCAGACCTGCACGGTGATGACCCCGGGCAGGGCCCAGGAGACGATGAGGACCGTGCGGTAGAAGTTGCGAAGCTTTAGGCCCTTGTTGTTCAGGACAAGGCCCAGGATGAGCCCAAGGAGGGCGTTCAAAACCACGGTGCTCCCGGCGAAAATCACGTTCCACACGAAGACCGGCAGGAGGGCTTGGCTCGCTTGGGAAAAGATGAAGGCGAAGTTCCTTAGGCCCACGAAGCGGAAGGCGTTCACCTTGGCCACGAACTCCGCCCGGAAGGGAGGGGTGCGGTCCAGGACCAGGGTGTTCCCCTCCGCCTCCAGGATCCGCGCCCGCCCCCGGTGCCCATCGGCGTAGACCTCCACGGGCTCGCCCTGGCAGGGGTCGCAGCGGAGGGCCTCGGCCACAGGGGCTTCCAGAACGAGCCTCTGGCCTTCCTGCTCCAGCACCCGGGTTTCCGTGGAACGGTCGGGGAAGCCGTTTTTCTGCCCCGAGTAGTCCGTGAAGGCCAGGTAGACCGTGAGGCCGATGGGGTAGAGGGTGAAGACCAAAAGGAAGGAGAGGGCGGGCAGGAAGTAATACCAGTCGGAAAGCCAGGGGAAGAGTCGCCCCAAGACCACGGCCCCCGGCAGGAGGACCAGGAGGGCCAAGGCCAGGATGGTCCAGCCCGGGGGGGCCAGGTAGGCCTCGAGGGCCAGGTACCCCAGAATTCCGACCCCCGTGGCCAGGAGGAGGAGGCCCAAAAGGAGCCCTAGGGCCAGGAGGAAACCTTTTAGACCCGGTGGGTGTTTCATGGCTAAAAGATACCCCCCACGGGGGAGGATGGTCCCGTGGGGGGCGGGCATGGATCCTTACTTGCCGATGGCCTTCTTGATCTCGGCCACCATGTCCTCCACGATCTTCTTCACGTTGGCGTCGGGCCGCTGGATGGCCAGGCTAATGGCGTTCCCCCAGGGGCCCCAGACCTTGCCCATCTCGGGGATGTTGGGCATGGGGGTGCCCAGGGCGAAGACCTTGGAGAAGCCGGCCACCACCGGGTCTTTCTCCAGGGTCTTGGCGGCGCTCTTGGACACGGGGATGCGCCCACCCGCCCGGTTGAAGGAGACCAGGTTCTTGCCGGTGATCAGGGTCTTGGCGAAGTTGACGGCGGCGGTCTTGTTCTTGGAGTAGGCGTTCACCACCACGCCCTGGACCCCAAGGAAGGGCCCCCAGGGGTTCTTGGCCCCGGGCGGGGTGGGGAAGGGGGCGATGCCGAAGTCAATCTTGGCCTTCTTGTAGTCTCCAAGCGCCCAAGGCCCGTTGATGATCATGGCCAAAGCCCCGTCCTTGAAGGCCCCATCCGCCACGCCGTAGTCCACCCCTTCGGGCACGAGGTTGTAGCGGAAGCGGAGGTCCTTGATGAATTGGAGCGCCTTCTCCCCCACCTCACCCCCGATGAGGAGCCTGCTCGGGTCCAGGTTGCCCTTAGCGTCCTTGCCGAAGACGTTATCCGCTCCAAAGGCCTTGAAGAAGCCAAAGTTGAAGTAGGGGTCGCCGATGTTGTAAAGGAAGCCGAAGGTGGAGCCGGTGGTGAGCTTTTGCGCCAGGCTCAAGAACTCTTCCCAGGTCTTGGGGGCTTCCTTCACGTACTTCTTGTTGTAGATGAGGGCCACGCTCTCGGCGAAGGCGGGCAGGCCCATGAGCTTGCCCCCAAAGGTGAAGGCCTCCACCGCCACGGGTTGCAGGTCAGCGAGGTAGCTTTGCGTCACGTACTTGCCCATGGGCTCCAGCACCCCCGCCTGGGCCATCTCCCCGAGCCAGTCGTGGGGGATGGAGACCAAAAGGTCCGCCGCTTGCCCTTGGGGGGCGCCCAGGATGAACTTCTGCTTGATATCCCCGAAGGGGACCTCCACCACCTCCACCTTGGTGCCGGAGGTCTTCTCAAAGGCCTGGGCTTGGGCCTTGAGCCATTCCAGTTCGGGGCCGCCAAAGTGGGTCCAGACCTTGATCTTCCCCTGGGCCAGGGCCAGGGAGAGTCCGAGGGCCAAAACCGCCAAAAGCTTCCTCATAATCCCACCTCCGGGCGCGTGGTAGCGTTTCCGCTAAAGGTTTTGTCCGCGCCCTCCACTTCAAGCATACTCCTTTGGGGAGGGGCGCAAGTCCCTAATGGAGGGCCCTGAGCACCTCAAAGGCGATGAGGGCCAGGATGGCCACCTCCACCGCCTGGGTGCGCAGGTGGGCCACCTCCTCCGTCACCATGGCGTAGGTGGCCTCGAGGACCCTGAGCTTTTCCTCCACGCTCCTTTCCAGCTCGTGGGCCCCGTAGAGCTCCAAAGCGGCGCGGTAAATCTTGGCGTAGAAGAGGTCCTCCGTGATGCGGAGCGCCCCCTCCATGCGCGCCCGCACGTCGGCGATCTCCGCATGGCGGGCCATGAGGCGGCGCCTTAGGCGCTGCAGTTTGCCGTAGCCCCAAAGCCCCCGGTGCTTGAGTACCTCGGGCACCGCCTCCAGCTCCTCCGTCAGCACCCGGTCGTAGTAGGAGAGCTCCAAAAGCTGGGCGTGGACGAACTCCACCAGGTCCGCCACGTCCCAGATGCCCTCCGAGTCCAGGATGAGCACCCGGTCAAAGCCCAGGAGGGCCAGGTCCTCCGTGGAGTAGCTGTAGCGGTAGCGCTCCATCTCCCGGCGCACCTCGGGGGCGAACTCCTCCTGGGCGCCCATCCAGAGGGGGGTGAGGTCCACGGGCGGCTCGTGGGCCTTGGCCCCCTCGAGGCCCAGGGCGTGGTAGACGGCGAACTCCTCGGAAAGCCGCTTTTCCTCGGGGCGGAGGAGGGCTCCTTGCAGGTAGGGCTCAAGGGCGGCGAGCTCCGCCAGGAAAAAGCCATCCCAGAAGGGAAGCTCGGGGATCTTGAGCCCCTTTTCCAAAAAGACCTCCCAGGGCACCCGCTCCCCCAGGTGGATGCGGAAGGAAAGGGAAACCACCCCGAACTCGTAAAGCCGGGCGGCAAGGAGGCCGGAAAGCCCCTCCACGCTCCTCACACCAAGCTCCACCTCCGCCGGGGGGTTTTGGAAGCGCACCGCCCCAAGCCGGGCCCGGGAGAGGCGGAGCCGGGGGGTGGAGAGCCGGGAGAGGTCTATCTCGTCCGCCAGGTCAAAGAGGCGGTAGAGGGCGATGTGGGGGGAAAGGAGGTTCATTCCAGCTTGGAAACCTCCCTGGGGGGTGGCCCCTCCTTGTACGCTTCCAGAAGGGCTTTAAGGGCCTTTCCCCGGTGGGAGTAGCGGGCCTTTTCCTCCGGATCCATCTCGGCGAAGGTCTTCCCCGCCTCGGGGACGTAGAAGAGGGGGTCGTAGCCGAAGCCCTTCTCCCCCCTGGGGGCTTCCAGGATGTACCCCTCCACGCTCCCCTCGTAGGCCTCCGCATGCCCGTCGGGATAGGCCAGGACCAGGACGGCCACGAAGCGGGCCTTGCGCTCCTCCCCCTTCAGGTGGCGCATCCTTTCCAGGAGGTAGACGTTCCGCTCCCGGTCGGTTTCCTTGCCCCCGTAGCGGGCGGAGTAGACCCCCGGTTCTCCACCCAGGGCGTAGACCTCGAGGCCCGAGTCGTCCGCCAAGGCGGGAAGCCCCGTGGCCTTGGCCACGTGGGCGGCCTTGAGGAGGGCGTTGTCCAGGAAGGTGGCCCCTTCCTCCTTGGGCATGCGCAAGGGGAAGTCGGCCAAGGAGAGGAGGGTCCAGCCCAAGGGGGCAAGCCCCTCCTTAAGCTCCCGCACCTTGCCGGGGTTGGAGGTGGCGAGGACGAGGCGCATCCTTTTCAGGATACTCCCTTTAGGGCGGCCACCACCTCCTCGGGGGCGTCCAAGAGGGTGAGGAGGTGGTAGTCCTTGGGGTCTATGGCCCCCTGCTCCTTCAAGAAGGCCATCCAGGAAAGAAGGCCCTGCCAGTAGGCCCGGTCCAGGGCGAAGACGGGAAAAGGGTGGACCTTTTCCGTCTGGATGAGGACCAAGACCTCGGAAAGCTCGTCCAGGGTGCCAAACCCCCCGGGCAGGAAAACGAAGGCGTGGGCGTAGCGCACGAAAAGCACCTTGCGCACGAAGAAGTAGCGCAAGGAGAGGGCGTGGGTCTGGTAGGGATTGGGCTTTTGCTCGTGGGGGAGCTCTATGTTGAGCCCCACGCTCACCCCTCCCGCCTCGTAGGCCCCCCGGTTCACCGCCTCCATCACCCCGGGCCCGCCCCCCGTGACCACCCCGTAGCCCGCCTCGGCCAGGGCCTTCCCCAGGCGGTAGCCGAGGGCGTAGGCGGGGTGGTCCTCGCCGAAGCGGGCGGAGCCGAAGACGGAGACCAAGGGCACCTCAATCTCCGAAAGCGTTTCAAAGCCCTCCACGAACTCCGCCAGGATGCGGAAAAGCCGCCAGGCGTCCTCGTGGTGGAGCTGGTCTATGAGGGGTTTCTTGGGCATGGCTTTATCCTAAAGCTCTTCTAAGCTTACCCGGTAGAGGGTTTCCACCCTTTCCCCAAGCCGCTCCGCCAAGGCCTTGTAGCTTTCCGGGTCCCCGGTGACGTAATGGACCACCCTTCCCTGGCCTTCCGGGTTCAGAAGCCCCGCTTGGGCTAGGGCCTCCGCCACCTTCCTGGCCGTGGCCTCCGCGGAGTCAATGAGCTTTACCCCGGGGAGGACCTTCTCCAGGGTGCCTTTGAGGAAGGGGTAGTGGGTGCAGCCCAGGATCAGGGCCTCGAGGTCCTTGGGGGCTTCCTCCAGGTAGTGCCGGGCCACCAGGAGGGCCACGGGGTCGTCCCAAAGCCCCTCCTCCACCAAGGGGACGAAGAGGGGGCAGGCCTTGGCCCAGGCGAGGGGCAGGTACCGCCCGTAGGCCCCGCTTTCCACCGTGGCTTGGGTGCCGATGAGGCCCACCTTCCCGTAGCCCCGCGCCACCTCCGCCGCCGGCTCCAGCACCCCGAAGACGGGGACGGAAAGGTCCTCGGCCAGGTCGGGAAGCGCGGCGGAGCTTGCCGTGTTGCAGGCCACCACCAGGGCCTTCACCCCTTGCCGGAGCAGGAAGCCCGCTATCTCCCAGGCGAAGCGGCGCACCATGGGAAGGGGCTTGCCCCCGTAGGGCACGCGGGCGGTGTCGCCGAAGTACAGAAAATCCTCCCGGGGAAGGGCTTGCCGCAGCGCCTTGAGCACCGTGAGCCCGCCCACCCCCGAGTCAAAGACGCCGATGGGGGCCTTGGGGTCCTTCACGGCCCGCCATCATACCTGGACGGGGGAAGGGGGGTGCTATACTATCAGGGTTGCCCCGGAGGGGGCGGGTACAAAGGAGGTGCGCAAGTTGCGGCTGGTCACGTCCGAGTCGGTCACGGAAGGGCACCCGGATAAGCTGGCGGACCGGATCTCCGACGCCATCCTGGACGCCCTCATCGCCCAGGACAAGAAGGCCCGGGTGGCGGCGGAGACTTTGGTCACCACCGGGCTCGTTTTCGTGGCGGGGGAGATCACCACGGAAGGCTACGTGGACATCCCCAACCTGGTGCGCAAGACGGTGCGCGAGGTGGGGTACACCCGGGCCAAGTACGGCTTTGACGCGGACACCTGTGCCGTGCTCACCGCCATTGACGAGCAGTCCCCGGACATCGCCGGGGGGGTCAACCTCTCCTACGAGTGGCGGGTGCTGAAGTCCACGGACCCCTTGGACCGCACCGGGGCGGGGGACCAGGGGCTCATGTTCGGGTACGCCACCGACGAGACCCCCGAGCTCATGCCCCTCCCCATCACCCTGGCTCACCGCCTCACCATGCGGCTTGCGGAGGTGCGGAAGACCGGGCTCCTCCCCTACCTGCGCCCCGACGGCAAGGCCCAGGTCACCGTGGTCTACGAGGGGGACAAGCCCCTTTACGTGAAGACCGTGGTGGTTTCCGCCCAGCACTCCCCCGAGGTGGAGCAGGAGCAGCTTAGGGAGGACCTGATCCGCGAGGTGGTGCGCCAGGCCATCCCTCCGGAGTACCTGAAGGAGGGGGAAACGGAGTACCTCATCAACCCCTCGGGCCGCTTCATCCTGGGGGGCCCCCACGCCGACACCGGCCTCACCGGGCGCAAGATCATCGTGGACACCTACGGGGGGGCGGTGCCCCACGGGGGCGGGGCCTTCAGCGGCAAGGACCCCACCAAGGTGGACCGTTCCGCCAGCTACTACGCCCGCTACATGGCCAAGAACATCGTGGCGGCGGGGCTTGCCCGGAAGGCCTTGGTGGAGCTCGCCTACGCCATCGGCAAGGCCCGGCCGGTTTCCCTAAGGGTGGAAACCTTTGGCACCGGCATTTTGCCCGACGAGAAGCTCACGGAGATCGCCAAGAAGGTCTTTGACCCGAGGCCCTTGGCCATCATTGAGGAGCTGGACCTCCTCAGGCCCATCTACACCCCCACGAGCGCCTACGGCCACTTCGGCCGCGCCGGCTTCCCCTGGGAGGAGACGGACCGGGTGGAGGCTTTGCGGCGGGAAGCGGGCCTTTAGGCGTTGCCTTGCGGGCCCCCCGGGACCTTGCCCGGGGGGCCTAGCCGATCTCCACCCGGTTCTTGCCCTTCCGCTTGGCGCGGTAAAGGGCCTCGTCCGCCCGCTTGAGGAGGGAGAGGGGGGAGTCCGTGGGGGCGGCCTGGGCCACGCCGAAGCTGGCGGAAAGGCTGGGGACCGGGGGGACCTTTAGGGCCGCAACGCCTTGGCGGAGCCTTTCCGCTAGGGCCAGGGCCTGGGGGAGTTCGGTTTCCGGCAGGAGGACGGCGAACTCCTCGCCCCCAAGGCGCACCGCCCGGTCGCTTTGGCGGATGTGCCCTTCCAGGCACTCCGCCAAGGCCTTGAGCACCCGGTCCCCCGCCTCGTGGCCGAAGGTGTCGTTCACCGCCTTGAACCCGTCCAGGTCCAGGGTGATGAGGGCCAGGGGGCGGCCGTAGCGCTGCACCCGGAATAGCTCCCTTTCCAAAATAAGCTCCAGATAGCGGCGGTTGCGCAAGCCCGTGAGGAAGTCGGTATAGGCGTCCAGTTGGGCCTCGAGGTAGCCCTCCTTGATCCGGACCAGCATGTAGAGGAGGCCCACATACGCCAGGTTGGCCCCGAAGAACTGGGCCAGGGCGTTCACGTGTTCCGGTTGGAAGTGGCCGCGGAAAGCGCCCAGGAGGGAAAGGAGGAGGAGGGTGAGGAGGTAGAGGAGGGCCAGGCGCACCGCCTGCCGGGTCTGGAAGAAGAGGAAGCTGCTGAAGTAGACGAAGGGCACCCAGAAGGCGGCGGGGGAGAGGCCCATGGGGTTCGGGCGGAAGAGGAGCTGGTAGGCCAGGGTGGCGAGGAGGTACAGGGCGATGAGGGCGTGGGCGCTGGGCAGGGCCCAGGAGGCGGAGCGGGGCCGGAACCAAAGGGAGGCGGCAAGGAGGGCGAAGCCCAGGGCCAAAACGGGCAGGAAGACCCGGTCCACGGGGTCTAGCTCTGTCCTTTGGGAGGTGAAGAGGGCCACCAGGGCGAGGATGGCCCCCAAGGGCAAAAGCCCGAGGGCCATCCGCCTGCGGAGGGGGTTTAGGGGGTCCAGAAGCTCGAGGGTGGGCTGCAAGCTAATCCCAGTGTACCGCTCCCTGGATAGGCCCATGCCCCCATCCTGGCAGGACCCCCCTTAACGGGGCCTTAACGCCCTAGTCCTCCAGGTAGGTGTACCCCTGGAGCTCCCGCACGTACCGCTCCAGGAAAGCTCCCTTCTCCGCCGGGGAGAGGCGGCTTTGCCGCACCAGGCGTTCCACCCCCTGGAAGAGCTCCCGGGAGGAAAAGCCCATCTTCTCAATGACCTTTTCCGCTGTCTCCCCGGGGATAAAGCGCTCAATGGCAAAACCCTCCTCGTCCACCACCACGTGGGCCTCGCCCACCTGGCCGAAGAGGTTGTGGTTGCTCCCGAGGACGTCCTGGTAGGCCCCCACCAGGAAGACCCCCAGGTAGTAGGGCTCCCCGGGGCGGATGGGGTGGACGGGGAGGCTTTGCCGCACGTCGTGGAGGTCAATGAAGCGGTCTATCTTGCCGTCGGAGTCGCAGGAGATGTCCACCAAGGTGGCCTGGCGGGTGGGGGGCTCGTGGAGGCGGGAGAGGGGCACGATGGGGAAGAGCTGGTGGATGGCCCAGGCATCGGGGAGGCTTTGGAAGATGGAGAAGTTGCACACGAGCTTGTCGGCGAGGAGCTTTTCCAAGTCCTCAAACTCGTCGGGGGCGTAGGGAAGCTCCCGCACGATGCCGTATACCCGCCGGGCGATGTGGTAGAAGATCTCCTCCGCCAAGGCCCGGTCCCGCAGGGACACCAAGCCCAAATCGTAGAGGGTTTGCAGGGTTTCCTTGTCGGCGAAGGCGTCGTGGTAGACCTCGCGGAAGTTTTTGGCGCTTAAGCTTTGCAGGCTTTCCCAAAGCTCCTTGACCAAGGGGTGGGCCTCTTCGGGCGGGGGCTCGGGGCGCTTCTCCCCCGGAGGGGTGATGACGTCAATCACCTCCAGGACGAGGACCTGGTGGTAGGCGGTTACCGCCCGCCCCGACTCCGTGACCAGGGTGGGGTGGGGTTCGCCCTGGGCCTCCACCACCTCCTTGGTCACGTAGACCAGGTCCTCGGCGTACTCGGGGAGGGTGTAGTTGGCGGAGGCGTAGAAGTTGGTCTTGGAGCCGTCGTAGTCCACGGCCAGGCCCCCGCCCAGGTTTAGGTAAGCGAGGGGCGCCCCGAGCTTCCTGAGCTGCACGTAGGTCTGGGCCGCTTCCCGCACCGCCATCTTGATGCGGCGGATGTCCGTCACCTGGCTCCCGATGTGGGCGTGGACCATGACCAGGGTGTCCAGGAGGCCTTCCTCCTTCAGGATCTCCACCGCCCGGATGATCTCCGGGGTGGTGAGGCCGAACTTGGCGTTCTCCCCCCCGGAGGCCTCCCACTGGCCCGCCCCCTTGGCCTTGAGCTTGTAGCGGATGCCGATCTGGGGTTTCACCCCGAGCTCCTTGGAAAGCCGCACCACCCGGGGGAGCTCGGCGAACTTCTCCAGGGTGATGACCACGTTCCGCCCAAGCTTCCGCCCCATGAGGGCCAGGCGGATGAAGTCATCGTCCTTGAAGCCGTTGGTGGTGATGAGGGCTTCTGGGGAGAGGTCCTGGGCCAGGATGAGGGCGAGCTCCGCCTTGCTCCCCGCCTCGAGGCCGTAGTGGTAGGGCCTTCCCGCCTTGGCCACCGTTTCCAGCACCAGGCGGCGCTGGTTCACCTTTACCGGGTAAACCCCCCGGTACCCCCCGGTGTAGCCGTACTTCTCCATGGCCCGGCGGAAGGCCTCGTTGAGCTCGCGGACGCGGGCCTCGAGGATCTGGGGAAAGCGGAGCACCAAGGGCAAGGGCCTCCCCTCGTCCCTCAGGGCCTCCACGATCTCCAAAAGCGAGGCGGCGGGGCCCTCGGGGCCCAAGGGGGTTACCTCCAGCTCCCCGTCCCGGCCCACGCGGAAAAACCCCGCGCCCCAGTAGGGCACCAGGTAGATCTCCTCAGCTTCTTTGGGGGAAAAGCGCCTGGCCGTCTTCAATCCGGGTCAACCTCCGCCCTTGAGTGTAGGGCGGAAGGCCCGGGTTGTGAAGGGCTCACGTAGAGGTAACCCTCCCCTTCGGGCAAGGGGCCCTCCGGGTCCACCAGGTAGAGGAAAGTCCCCCCGGGCTCGTTCACCACCACCCGCCCCCGTTCCCGAAGGAGGGGACGTAAGGGTTCGGGCGCCTGGAAGGCGAGGGGCGTGGGCCCAAGCTCCCTTTCCACCTCCTCCAGGAGGTCCAGCCAGTCCCGAAACCTCTCGGGCGGCACCTCCTCCGGCACCCAAAGCCGCACCGCCCCCCTTTTGTCCCCGAAGAGGCGGAAGCGCCTGAGGAAGCGGCGCAAAACCCGCCTTTCCTCCCCCGAGGGGCGGAAGGCGAGGTGCTTGTGGCCAAAGACGCTAAAGCGGAAGCCCGGGGGGGCGAGGGCCCGCAGGCGGCCTATGGTCCTGGGGTCCCCCACCCGGTGCCACCAGGAAAGCTCCACCGTGGGGAAGGCCCGGCGGTAGGCCTTGAACCCCCCGGGATACCCCTTGTAGCCCTTGAGCCCTTTAAGGAGCACCTTCCTCCAGCCAGGCTTCCAGAAACCCCAGGCCCACCCGGGCCATGAGGGGGGTGATGGTGTGGCCCGTGCCCTCCTCCACGTACCGGGCCAGGCGGCCTTCCCCGTAGTGGGGCCTGAGCGCCTCCACCGTCTTTTCCATGCGGGCCAGGGGGACGATGAGGTCCTTGGTGCCGTGGAGGTGCAAAAGGGGGACGTTGCCGTAGGCCTCCCCCTGGAGGGCGGGAGGGGCTTGGTAGAGGGCCTCCACCCTGGGGTCCTGGATCGCCTGCCCCTGGGGGAGCTTCATGGGAAACCCCGAGCCGATGAAGGCCAGGGCCGCCCGGGGCCGGAAGCCTTCCGAAAGGAGGAGGTGGACCACGAAGGCCCCCAGGCTCCCCCCGGCGAGGAAAAGGGGAAGGCCATAGCGCCGCCTGGCCTCCTCCGCCACGGCCCAAGCCTCCTCCTTGTAGCCCAAGGCCACCTGGTAGACCTCCTCCACGTAGCGGGGGCTTTTGGCGGAAGGGGGGCTTCCCCTTTCCCCGTGCCTGGGGGCGTCAAAGGCCAGGAGCAAAAACCCCCGTTCGGCATAGCCGGGAAGGAGGGAGAGGATGTGCTCCTTGGAGCCCTGCAGGCCGTGGAGGGCGAGGAGGAGGGCCTGGGGGGTTTCGGGCACGTGGGCCAGGACGGGAAGCCCGGCCAGGGTGAGGGTTTCCTCCCGCATGGCTTAGGTGAAGAGGCTAGACACCGACTCCCCCCGGTGGATGCGCCAGATGGCCTCGGCGAAGAGGGGGGCCACGGTGAGGGTCTTGAGCTTGGGGCCTTCCTTGGGGGGGCAGGTGTCCGTGGCCGCCACCTCCTTCACCGGGCTCTTGGCGATGCGCTCCAGGGCGGGGCCCACGTAGACCCCGTGAGTGGCGGCGGCGTAGACCTCCTTGGCCCCCGCTTGGAGGAGGGCCTCCACCGCCTCCACCAGGCTCCCGGCGGTGGAGATCTCGTCGTCCACGATGAGGGCGGTCTTCCCCGCCACCTCCCCCACCAGCATCCGCACCCGCACCTCGGTGTCGGAAACCCGCTCCTTGTCAATGAAGGCCAAGGGCAGGCCCAGCCTGCGGGCGAGGGAGCTCGCCCGCTTGATGTCCCCGGCGTCCGGGGCCACCACCACGGCGTTTTCCAGGTCCACCCGGGTGGCGAAGTGGTTGGCGATGACGGGTTCGGCGGAGAGGTGGTCCACGGGTACCTTGAAGAAGCCGTGGACCTGGGGGGAGTGGAGGGTCATGGTGAGGACCCGGTCGGCCCCCGCCGTCTGCAGGAGGTCGGCGATGAGCCGGGCGGCGATGGAGATGCGGGGGGCGTCCTTCTTGTCGCTCCGGGCGTAGGAGAAGTAGGGGATGACGGCGGTGACCCGGGCGGCGCTGGCCCCCTTGGCGGCGTCAATCATCATGAGGAGCTCCATCAGGTGGTCCTGCACCGGCGGGGTGAGGGACTGGACGATGAAGACGTCGCCTTCCCGGAGGCTTTCCTCGTAACGCACGAAGAGGTTGTCGTTGGCGAAGCGGATGGTGGTGCTTTTGCCCAAGGGAAGGCCCAGGGCCTCGGCGATGGCCTGGGCTAAGGGGCGGTTGGACTGGCCGGAAAAGATCAGAAGGGGGCGGTCCATGCCGTCCCCCAAGATACCACGCCCCCTATAGCGGGGTAAGCGCCGCCTGCTTGGGCGTGGTCACCTCGGGCCCCGTGGGGTGCAGGTAGACGTTCACCTCCGTGCGCACGCCGAAGGTTTCCAGGTAAAGCCCGGGCTCCACGGTGAAGGCGAGCCCCGGCACCAGGGGGCGGAAATCGTGGGTTTCCAGGTCGTCCAGGTGGGGGCCAGACCCGTGCACCTCCTCCCCCAGGTTGTGCCCGGTGCGGTGGCGGATGTAGCCCCCGTACCCCCCTTCCAGGAGGACCTGGCGGGCCACCCGGTCCACCTCAAAGCCCTTGGGGTAGCGCCCCTTTTGGTACGCCTCCGCCACAAAGCGAAGGGCGGCCTCCCGGGCCGCCACCACCTTTTGGAAGGCCTGGTGGGCCGCCTCCGGTGCCCTAAACGCCGCCATCCAGGTGATGTCGGCGTAGACCCCGCCCGCCTCCTTGGCCCAGAGGTCCAAGAGGACCACGTCCCCCTCCCGAAGGGGCCTTTCCGTGGGGGCGTGGTGGGGATTGGCGGTGTTTTCCCCGAAGGCCACCATGGGGGGGTGGTCAAAGACGAGCCCCCTCTCCTCCAGGGCCCGGACCAGGACCCCTTGCACCGCCTTCTCCGTGGCCTCCGGGTGTTCCCGGAGGAAGCTTAGGGCGAGCTCCTTGGCGGCCACGAGCCCCGAGGCCGCCCGGCGGTGGCTTTGGAGCTTCTCCTCCCCCCAGGTCTGGAAAAGGAGGAGGAGGGGCCAGGAGGAGGCGGCCTCTAACCCCAAGCCCCGCAGCAGGTCCAAGGTGCCCCCGTCCACCCGGGAGAGGTAGGGGATGGCCCCGCCCGGGACGTACTCCAAGGCCACCCGCCGGGCTCCCTCCAGGGCCTGCCTGAGGCCCACGAGGAAGCCTTCCCAGGTGTGGTAGGTGCGCTGCCTGCCGGGCAACGGGGGGAGGAGGCTTGCCTCAATGGCGTGGCAGAGGAGGGTGGGCTCCCCCTCCCGAGGGACGAGGTAGGCCAGGCGGCGGGTGAGGTGGAGGCCGCTTAGGCCCAGGACCTCGAGGGCCACCGGGTTGCTTTGGCCGAAGGTGTAGAGGAGCCAGCCGTCTAGCCGCTCCTCCCTTAAGGCCTCCTGGATGCGGGCAAGCTCCATGCCCCTATCCTCCCGCCTCGAGGCGGGTTTTGGGAAGCGTGGTATGCTTGCCACCAAGTATGAAACGCTTCTTGCGGGTTTTGGCCTGGCTCCTGGTGGGCCTGGTGGCCTTTGGGTTTTTGGGGGGCGTGGGCGGCCTCGTCTACCTTCGGGCCTCTTTGCCCCGGGTGGAGGGGCGCATGGCCCTAAAGGGGCTTTCCGCCCCGGTGGAGGTGGTGCGGGACCGGCACGGGGTGGTGCGGATAAGGGCGGGAAGCCTAAAGGACCTCTTCTTCGCCCAAGGCTTCGTCCACGCCCAGGAGAGGCTTTGGCAGATGGAGTTCCAGAGGCGGGTGGGCCAGGGGCGCTTGAGCGAGGTCCTGGGGGAGGCCACCCTGGCCCAGGACCGGTTCCTGCGCACCTGGGGGTTTTACCAGGCGGCAAAGAGCGCCTACGAAAGGCTTTACCCCGAGGAGAAGGAGGCGGTGGACGCCTACGTGGCCGGGGTGAACGCCTTCCTGGCCTCGGGGGCCCCCTTGCCCCCCGAGTTCGCCCTCCTCGGCTTCCGCCCCGAGCCCTGGCGGGGTCCCGACGTCTTGGTCTGGGCCAAGATGATGAGCTTTGACCTCTCCGGGAACTGGGAGGAAGAGCTCCTCCGCCACCGCCTCCTCGCCCGGGGGGTGAGCCCGGAAAGGCTTTTAGAGCTCCTTCCCCCTTACCCCGAGGACGCCCCCACCGTGCTAAGTGCCGAGGACCTGCGGCTTCCCCTAAAGCGGGAGGAGGCCCCAAGCGCCCTCCTCCGCATGGCCCCGCCCCGCTTCCTCGAGGCCAGCAACAACTGGGTGGTTTCGGGAAGCCGTACCGCCACGGGGAAGCCCTTCCTGGCGGACGACCCCCACCTAGGCCTCCAGGCCCCTTCCCTCTGGTTCCTCATGGCCCTCGAGGCCCCCGGCTACCGGGCTATAGGCGCCTCCTTGCCCGGGGTTCCCGGCATCGTCATCGGCCGCAACGAGCGCATCGCCTGGGGGGTGACCAACGTGGGGGCGGACGTGCAGGACCTCTACCTCCTGGAGGAGACGGGGGGCGGCTACCGCTATAGGGGCCAGGTCCTCCCCTACCGGGTGCGGGAGGAGGTGGTCCGCATCAAGGGGGGGAGGGAGGAAAGGCTTAAGGTGCGGGAAACGGTCTACGGCCCCGTGATCACCGACGCCCTAAAGGACCCCCCCAAGACCCCCATGGCCCTCCGTTGGGTGAGCCTGGACCCGGAGGACCACATCCTCATGGCTTTCTTGGGCATTAACCGGGCTAAGAACTGGGACGAGTTTAGGAAGGCCCTGGCCCACTACTCCGCCCCTAGCCAGAACTTCGTCTACGCCGATACTGAAGGCAACATCGGCTACATCGCCCCCGGGAAGTTCCCCATCCGCAAGGAGGGGCACACGGGCATGGTCCCCGTGCCGGGAAATGGGGAGTGGGACTGGCAGGGCTACCGGAAGCCCGAGGCTTGGCCCATGGCGCTCAACCCCAAGGAGGGCCTCTTCGTCACCGCCAACCACAAGGTGACCCCCAAGGGCTTCCCCTACGCCCTCACCTACGACTGGGCCGAGCCCTACCGGGCGGAGCGCATCCTGGAACTCCTTAAGGCCAAAGAAAAGCTCACCCTGGAGGACATGAAGGCCATCCAGCAGGACCAGAAGAGCCTCCTCTTCCGGGACTTCCGCCCGGCCCTGGAGGCCCTAAACCCCCTTTCCGAGCGGGCCCGCGCCTGGCGGGACAGGCTCCTCGCCTGGGACGGCACCATGGCGCCCGCCTCGGAGGAGGCCCTGGTCTTCGCCCTCTGGTACACGGAACTCACCCGGCTTCCCGAGCGGGAGGTGGGGGAGGCGTACTGGGACGAGCCCCGCTACCTCCTAAAGGCCCTGAAGGAGGGGGACAAGAACTGCGACCAGCCGGAAACCGAGTACCCGGAAACCTGCCTGGACTACGCCGCCTTGGCCCTGGAAAGGGCCTTGGACCGCAAGGAGGCGCTTAAGGCCAAGACCTGGGGCGAGGTCCACCGGGCCACCTTCCGCCACCTCGTCCTCACCCACACCCCCTTGCGGCGCCTTTCCGACCGCCAGGTGGCCTTCGGGGGGGACCGGTACACGGTGAGCGTGGGCCCCTTTGACCCCCAGGCCCTCACCATGGACAAGGGGCCAAGCTACCGCCAGATCGTGGACCTCTCCAACCCCGAGGGCTCCCTCTTCGTCCACCCCATGGGCCAGTCGGGCCACCCCCTCTCCCCCCACTACGCCGACCTTCTCCCCCTTTGGGCGAAGGGGGAGTACCTCCCCATGGCCTTTGCCGGCGAGGGGAAGACCCTCCTCCTGGAGCCCGGCCGCTAGCCCTTTTCCTCCCCGTTTTCCAGGCTCTGGAAGTGGGCCAGGGTTTCCCGCACCTTCTCGTGCACCCAGTAGGCCTTGCGGCCGAAGAGGAGCTCTAAGGCCTCGTCCACCCCCTCCACGGCGTAGAGGTGGAACATTCCCTTCTCCACCGCCGCCACCACCTCCTCCCGCAGGGTGAGGTGGGGGAGGTTGGCCTTGGGGAGGACGACCCCTTGGGTACCCGTGAGCCCCAGGGCCTGGCAGACGCGGAAGAAGCCCTCCACCTTCTCCGCCACCCGCCCCACCGCCAAGACCCGGCCCGTCTGGTCTATGGCCCCGGTCACCGCCAGGTCCTGCCTCAGGGGAAGGCCCGAAAGGGCGGAGAGCACCGCCAAAAGCTCGGCAAGCCCCGCCGAGTCCCCCTCAATCCCGCCATAGCTCTGCTCAAAGACCAGGCTCACCGTGGCGGAAAGGGCCCCGATCTGGGCGTAGGTCCCCCGGAGGTAGCCCGCCAGGGTGAGGACCGCCTTGTGGAAGACCTGGCCGCCCAAGCCCACCTCCCGGTCAATGGAGAGGATGCCTTCCCGCCCGGGGCCGGCCTGGGCGGTGATGCGCACGGGGCGCCCCGTGGGCCAGGGGCCCTCCACCACCACGAGGCCGTTCACCTCCCCCACCCGCTCCCCCTTCACCTCCAGGGCCACCACGCCTTCCTTGAGGTCCTGCAGGTAGAGCTCCTCCTCGAGGCCAAACCGCTCCTCCCGGTCCCGAAGCGCCCTTCGCACCGCCTCCCGGTCCAGGGGCTTGCGGTGGGCCTCCGCCTCCTTGGCCAGGTCCAGGAGGCGGAAGAGGCGGGCGTCCAGCCGTTCCCGGTGCCCCGCCATGCGCCGGGCCTCGTCCGCTAAGGCAGCGAGCCCCTCGGGGGTGAGGGCGATCCCTTCCGCTTCCAAAAACCCCCCCAGGTAGGCCACGTTCTCCTCCGTGTAGGGGATTTCCGGGGCGAACTCCACCCGGAAAGGGAATAGCTCCAAAAACTCCTCGTCCTCCTCCAGGAAGGCCATGACCTCCGGGGGGCCCACCAGGAAGACCTGGGCCTTGAGAGGGGCGGGCTTGAGCCTCGGGCCCCTCACCTCGGGCCGGGGGGCGAGGGGCTCCACCTCCCCCGTGGCCAGGGCCCGCTTGAGGAGGGGGTAGCTCCCAAGCTCCAGGACCCGGTGCGCCTCGAGGACCAAGACCCCCCCCGTGGCCCGATGGAGCGCCCCGGGGCGCAAAAGCCCCAGGTGGGTGGTGAGGGCGCCTTCCCGCACCTCGTACTCCAGGTGGCCGAAGAGCCTTTCCGGGGTGGGGTTGGGCTCGTGGACCACCCGCCTCCCCCCGGCCAACAGGAGGCGGGGGAGGAGTTTTTCCGCCTCTAGATCCTCCTCTAGCGCCGCGGCGCGCAGGAGATTTTCTAGAAGCCAATCCAAATAGCGCCCCGCTTGGAGGAAGCGGGCCTTGAGTTCCTGCGCCTTGGGCAGGAGGAACCGCTCGGCGAAGCCCCGCCTGAGGGCGGCCACCTGGGCTTGGGCCTTTTGCCGCAGGTCCACGTAGGCCAGGACGGTCTCCTCCAGCTTGGCGGAAAGCTCAGGGGGCAGGGGGCCTTGGCCGGAAAGGGTAAAGCCGCCCTCCTCCGCCTCGAGGGTGAAGCCCTGTTCCTTGGCCTCCTCCGCCAGGGCTTTTAGGAGGGCTTCCGCCTCCTTCTCGTAGCGGGCTTCCACCAGGCTTTTGGCGTAGAGGAAGCCCTTCTCCCGGAAGAGGGCGGGGGTGAACTCGGCGAGGAGGGCTTCCACGCCCTCCACCAGGGCCCGGCCCTCCCCCTCGGGCAGGAGCAGGGGAAAGGCCTCCTCCCCCAAGGGGAGGTAGACGAGCTCTTCCTTGGGGAAGGGCCTGCCTTCCAGGTAGGCGAGGAGGCGCTTGCGCTTGCCCAGGCCGCTCGGCCCCACCAGGTAGCCGTGCCCCCCTTGGCGGAAGGCGCTTTCCAGGGCCTTTAGGGCCCGCTCCTGGCCGAAGAAGGGAGGAGCGGGCTTGGGCCTCGTGGGCGGGGTGAACCAGGCGAGGTGGAGAACCCGCATCGGCCCCCACTATACCCGGGACCCGGGTCCCTTTGGCCTAGGGTAAACTACGCCCAAAGGGGGACGGCATGGTCAAGGTGGAGGTTCTGGGGATGATTCTGGCGGGGGGGCAGGGGAGCCGCCTCTACCCCCTCACCGCCAAGCGGGCCAAGCCCGCCGTGCCCTTCGGGGCCAAGTACCGCATCATTGACTTCGTTCTCAACAACTTCGTGAACTCCGGCATCTACGCCATCTACGTCCTCACCCAGTACAAGGCTCAGTCCCTCACGGAGCACATCCAGCGCTACTGGCGCTTTGGCGCCTTTCTGGAGGACCACTTCATCCTCCTCGTCCCCGCCCAGATGTACCGGTACGAGGAGCTTGGGCCCGTGTGGTACCGGGGCACGGCGGACGCCATCTACCAGAACCTGCACCTGGTGCAAAACCATGCCCCCGAGGCGGTGGCCATCTTCGGCGGGGACCACATCTTCAAGATGAACGTCCGCCACATGGTGGAGTACCACTACGAGAAGCGGGCGGACATCACCATCGCCGCCTACCCCGTGCCCGTGGAGGAGGCGAGCCGCTTCGGCGTCCTCCAGGTGGACGAGGAGTGGCGCATCACCGAGTTCCAGGAAAAGCCCAAGACCCCCAAACCCCTGCCCGCCAAGCCCCACCTGGCCCTGGCCTCCATGGGCAACTACATCTTCCGCACCGAGGCCCTCTTTGAGCTTTTGGAGGCGGACGCCCGGGACGAGGCCAGCTCCCACGACTTCGGCAAGGACGTTATCCCCCGCGCCCTCAAGGAGGGGTACCGGGTCTACGCCTACGATTTCCACCGCAACCCCATCCCCGGCCAGGAGGGGCCCAACCTCTACTGGCGGGACGTGGGGACCTTGGACGCCTACTTTGAGGCCAGCATGGACCTGGTCAAGGTCATCCCCGAGTTTGACCTCTTCAACCCCGAGTGGCCCCTCAGGACGGCGAACCTCTTCAGCCCCCCGGCCAAGTTCGTCCACGAGACGGGGGAGCGGGTGGGCCGGGCCCTGAATAGCCTCCTCGCCGGCGGGGTCATCGTGAGCGGGGGGACGGTGCGGGAGTCCGTCCTCTTCCGCCGGGTGCGGGTGAACTCCTATAGCCTGGTGGAGCGCTCCGTCCTCTTTGACGACGTGGAGGTGGGGCGCTATTGCCGCATCAAAAACGCCATCATTGACAAGAACGTGAAGATCCCGCCCCACACGGAGATCGGCTACGACCTCGAGGCCGACCGGGCCCGCGGCTTCACCGTGACCCCGGAAGGGGTGGTGGTGGTGCCCAAGGGGTACCGCTTCTAGCCATGGAGAAGCATCCCGGCAAGCTCTTCTACCGCCTCTCCCGCCTCTACCCGGGGGACGAGCTTCCCCTAAAGCGCAAGCCCAAGGCCAAGGTCTACGCCAACCCCCTGGAAACCCAGGCCCTGCCCTCCTTGCGGCCCGAGGGGGGGCCGCCCCTCTTCCGCGTCCTGGCCCACCTCAAGCCCGCCTTGCCCGAGGTGGGGGCCGCCATTACCCTAAAGGACCTCTCCCAGCTCCTCCTCCCCTTGGCGGAGCGGGAGGGGCTTCGGGGCTTCCCCTCCGCCGGCGAGGCCTACCCCTTGGAGGCCTACCTGGTGGCCCTCAGGGTGGAAGGGGTCTTCCCCGGGGTCTACCACTACTTTCCCAAGGAGCACCAGCTTTTCCAGCTTTCCTCCAAGGCGGAGGCGGGGGCCTGGGCCGAGGCCCTTTTTGGGCTTTCCCCGGAGCGGGCGGCGGCCCTTTTGGTCCTGACCTTGGTTCCGGAAAGGAGCGAGGCCCTCTTTGGCCTCCGGGGCTACCGGTACGCCCTTTTGGAGGCCGGCTACGCCGCAGGCCTGGTCCTCCTCGCCGCCGTGGGCCTGGGGCTTGCTGCATATCCGGCGGAAACCTTTTACGATGAGGCTGTGGCCCGGCTTCTGGGTTTGCCCGAGGGGGAGTACCCGGGGGTGGTTATTCTGCTTGGGCGGTAAGGGAAAGGCGTATTTGGGAAGGGATTATGGCGCACATTCTCTTGGTGGAGGACGACCCCCAGGTGGGGGAGTTGGTGAAGCGGTTTTTGGAAAGGGAAGGGCTGGCGGTGGATTGGGCCCGCACGGGCAAGGAGGCTTTGGCGAAGGCCTTTGAAGGGGGCAAGCCGGACCTGGTGGTCCTGGACCGGGGCCTGCCGGACATGGAGGGCCTCGAGGTCCTCAAGGCCCTCAGGGACCTGGACCCCCTCCTTCCCGTCCTCCTCCTCACGGGCCGCGCCGATGAGGATAGCCGGGTGGAGGGGCTCTTGGAAGGGGCGGACGACTATCTGGGCAAGCCCTTTTCCCTCAAAGAACTCCTCGCCCGCATCAAGGCCCTCCTGCGCCGGGCAGGGAAGGAGGGGAGGCGGCGCTTTGGGCCTTTGGAGCTAGACCTGGAGGCCCGCAAGGCCTACCTGGAAGGGGAGCCCCTCAAGCTTTCCCCCACGGAGCTCAGCCTCCTTTTCGCCTTAGCCCAGGTGCCCGGACGGGTGTACACCCGGGAAGAGCTCTTGGAACGGGTCTGGGGTGGGGACTTTGAGGGCTCGGAGCGGGTGGTGGACGCCTACGTGCGCCTCCTCCGCAAGAAGCTCAAGGACGACCCCCACGCCCCCCGCTTCATTGAAACCGTGGTGGGGGTGGGGTACCGCTTCCTGGGGGAGTAGTGGAGCGGGTCTTCGTCTACGGCACCCTCAAGCGGGGGGAGAGGAACCACGCCCTGGTGGCGGGAAGGGTGCAAAGGGTCGTCCCCGGGTACGCCGAGGGCTTT
The DNA here is from genome assembly GCF_022760925.1 of Thermus hydrothermalis. NCBI lineage: Bacteria > Thermotogati > Deinococcota > Deinococci > Thermales > Thermaceae > Thermus > Thermus hydrothermalis. Next base: position 52,147 of record NZ_JAKTNT010000017.1, read on the forward strand.
GCCCTTTACCACCTCCCCCCAGGCAGGGACAGGCCCTACGCCTACCCCGCCATGGTCCCGGGAGGGGGGCGGGTGTACGGGGAGGTGCTCTTCCTTCCCGAGGAGGCCCTACCCCTCCTGGATGCCCTCGAGGAGGAAGGGGAGGAGTACCGGAGGGAGCGCATCCTGGTCCAGACGGAGGAGGGCCCCATGGAGGCCTGGGCTTACCTCTACCTTTTGGACCTGGAGGGGGCCCTTCCCCTCCCTAAGGGGGTGTGGCCCCCATGAGGGTCCTCTTCGTGGCCCCCGAGGCGTACCCCTTGGTGAAGGTGGGGGGGCTCGCCGACGTGGTGGGGGCGTTGCCCAAGGCCCTAAAGCCCCTCGGGGTGGAGGCTACCCTCCTCCTTCCCTGGCACCGGGGCCTCGCCGCCCGAGGGGTGGGGGAGGTGCGCTTCCCCTTCGCCGGGAAGGAGGCCCGGGCGCCCTTGGGGGAGGGGTGGGAAGGGGGGGTGCGCTTCCTCCTCCTGGGGGTGGAGGGCTTTGACCGGGAGCGGGTCTACGGCTACCCCGACGACCCCGAGCGCTACCTGCGCTTCGCCCGGGCGGCGGCGGAGGTGGCCCGGGGCTTTGACCTGGTCCACGCCCACGACTGGACGGCGGCCCTCCTCGCCCTCTACGCCCCCACGGTCTACACCATCCACAACCTGGCCCACCAGGGCCTAGTGGACCCGGGCCTTTTCTTCTTCCTCACGGGGCTTCCCTGGAGCCTATTCCACATGGAGGCCCTGGAGTACCACGGGAAGGTGAACCTGATGAAGGGGGGGATCGTCTTCGCCCGGGCCGTGACCACGGTGAGCCCCTCCTACGCCCAGGAGATCCAGACCCCGGAGTTCGGCATGGGCCTGGACGGGGTCCTGCGCAAGCATGCGGACAAGCTTTGGGGCATCCTGAACGGCCTGGACCTGGAGGTCTACGACCCGGCCCGTGACCCCCACCTTCCCACCCCCTACTCCCGGGAAGACCCCTCCGGCAAGGCCCTCGCCCGGGAGGCCTTCCGCCAAAGAAGCGGCCTAAAGCCCCCCATTCTCGCCTACATCGGCCGCCTGGACCCCCAGAAGGGCCTAGACCTGGTCCTGGAGGCCCTGCCCCGCTTTTGGGAGCTCGGTTTCAGCCTCTACGTCCAGGGGGTGGGGGAGGAAGCCCTGGCGCAGGCCTTTCAGGAAGCGGAGGCGCAAAACCCAGGGCGGGTGCGCTTCGTCCCCGCTTACGATGAGGCCCTGGCCCGCCTGGCCTACGCCGGGGCGGAGGCGGTCTTGGTGCCGAGCCGCTTTGAGCCCTGCGGCCTGGTGCAGATGATCGCCCAGCGCTACGGCACCCCCCCGGTGGCCCGGGCGGTGGGGGGGCTAAAGGACACCGTGGAGGACGGAAAGACCGGGGTTCTCTTCCAGAGCTATCACCCGGAAGGCCTTCTCTACGGGGTCTTGCGCCTCTTCCGCCTCGGGGCCGAGCCCCTGGGGCTTAGGGGCATGGGGAAGGACTTTTCCTGGGAGAAGCCGGCGAGGGCCTACCTCGAGGTCTACCGCCGCGCCTTGGGCTAGGATGGGGGGCGTGGTGGCGGAGCTTAAGGCTAAAGCCTTGGCGGGGGATAGCGAGGCGGAAGCCCTCTTGCGCTTCCTCGCCCTCCTGAGGGCCAAGGACTACGCCGCCGCCCGGGCCTACGCCGAGGGCTTCCCCGAGGGGCTAAGGGAAAGGCTCCTTGCGGGGCTTGCCCTTTTGGAAGAGGCCCCCGAGCGCCTGGAAGACCCCCTTTTCCTAGCGGAGCGGGAGGTGCTTTTGGGCGTGCGGGCGGTGGGGGAGGGGAGGCGGGAGGAGGCGGAGGGCCATTTCCAAAAGGCCCTGGCCTTGGACCCCGAGCACCACCGGGCCCTCACCAACCTGGGAACGCTCTACCTGGAGCGGGGCGAGCTAGAGGCGGCCTTGGACCTCTACCAAAAGGCTTTAAGGCTTGCCCCGGAAGACCCTCTCCTGCACGAGAACCTAGCCGCCCTTTACAAGCGGAAAGGGGACCTGGACAAGATGGTGGCCCACATGAAGCGGGCCACCCGGCTCAAGATGGCCCCCCCGCCCGCCCTGGACCCCCTAACCGGCAAGCGGGTGCGAAGGAAGCGGGTGCCCCTTTGGGTGTGGGTGTTCCTCCTTGCCCTCCTCGCCTACCTTCTCCTCCATAAGCCTTAGGGCCTGGTCCAGGGCCTGGAGGGAGCGCCCTTCGGCGAGGATGCGCCGCCAAAGCCTTCCTCCGGGCATTCCCCGGAAGAGGCTTAGCAGGTGCCGGAGCACGGCCCAAGGCGGCGTGCCCCTATAGAGCTCCTCCTCCAGGTAGGCCCGCATCCGCCATGCCACCCCTAGGCGGCTTGGCCTGCGGTTTAGGCCGTACACCTTCCGGTCCGCCTCCTCCAGGACGAAGGGGTCCTCGTAGACCGCCCGGCCGAGCATGGCCCCGTCCACCTTGTCCAGGTGGGCCAGGGCCTCCTCCAGGGTGCGCAGGCCCCCGTTGAGGACGAAAAGGAGGTGGGGGAAGTCCCCTTTTAGGCGGTGGACCCATTCGTGGCGCAAGGGGGGGATGGCCCGGTTGGCCCGGGTGGAGAGGGAGAGGAGGGCGCTTCGGGCGTGGACGATGAAGGCCTTGGCCCCCGCCTCCGCCAGGCCCTCCACCAGGCGGGCGAGTTCCGGGTAGGTTTCCTGGCCCTCGAGGCCAAGCCGCAGCTTCACCGTGACCGGTATCCGCACCGCCTCGGCCATGGCCTGGACCATGGCCGCCACCCGCACGGGGTCCCGGAGGAGGCAGGCCCCATAACCGGCTTGCTGGGCCTTCTCCGAGGGGCAGCCCAGGTTGAGGTTGATCTCGTCGTAGCCGAAGGCTTCCCCTACCTGCGCCGCCTGGGCCAGGCGCTCGGGGTCCTTGCCCGCAAGCTGCAGGGCGATGGGGTGTTCCTCGGGGCGGTAGGCGAGGAGGCGCTCGGGGTTGCCCTTTAGGACCCCTTGGTCCACGGTCATCTCGGTGTAGAGCCTCACCCCAAGGCTCACCTGGCGCACCAAAAAGCGGAAGTGGCGGTCCGTGCGGTCCACCATGGGGGCCACGGAGAGCCTCAGGTCAAGCACCCAAGACCTCCTCCGGGGGGATGGGCCTGGGCTCGCGGAAGCTGATGTGCTCCCACTCCCCTTCCTCCACCACCAAAAGCCCCGGGTTGGCCGCCCTTAGGCGGGCCACCACCTCCTGCACCAGATCCTCGGGGGTGCTGGCGGCGGAGGTGAGGCCGAGGCTTCTCACCCCGGAAAGCCACTCGGGGCGGAGCTCCTCAGGGCGTTCCAGGCGGTACGCCCGGCCCGTGAGCTCCTGGGCCAGTTCCAAAAGCCGCATCCCGTTGGAGGAATGGGGGCTAGTGAGGACCAGGAAGGCCTCCACCCTGGGGGCGATGCGCTTCACCGCCTCCTGGCGGTTCTGCGTGGCGTAGCAGAGGTCTTTGCGGGCGGGGACCACCAGCTTGGGGAAGCGGCGCTTCAGGATTTCTATGGTGGCCAGGGTGTCGTCCACGCTCAGGGTGGTCTGGGTGAGGACCACCACCCTTTCGGGGTCGGGCACCGTCACCGTGCGGGGATCGGCCAGGCGGGGGTCCTTGCCCACGTGGGTGTGCACCGCCACCAGGATGGTCCGCTCCGGGGCCTCCCCGTAGGTGCCCTTGATCTCCTGGTGGTCGGCGGAGTCCCCCACGAGGAGGATCCAGTACCCCTCCTTGGCGTAGCGCCGGGCCTCCGTGTGCACCTTGGTGACCAGGGGGCAGGTGGCGTCCAGGATGTGGAAGCCCATCTCGGCGGCCTTCTTGCGCACGGCAGGGGGGTGGCCGTGGGCGGAAAAGACCAGGGTGCCCGCAAGCCGCCTTTCCCGCCTCAGGCGCTCCAGTTCCGCTAGGTCCTCCACGAAGTGGACCCCCTTGGCCCTGAGGCGCTCCACCACCACCCGGTTGTGGACGATCTCGTGGTAGACCACCAGCTCCCCTTGGTCCCGCAAGGCCTCCGCCCAGCGCTCCACCGCCTCAATGGCCATCACCACCCCGGCGCAGAAGCCTCGAGGCCGCGCCAGGTAGAGGCGCTCAAGCCCCCCGTCCATGCCCTCCATTCTAGGCGCTCGGGCCTTCCGCCTTTAGGAGCTGGGCTGCCATCTCCTTGGCGAAAGGGGTTTGCGCGCGGGCAAGGGCCTTCTTGGCGGTTTCCTTGCCCTTGCCCCCTGGGCGGAAGGCCTCCTGGGCCAGGGCCAAAAGGGCCAGGGCGCTTGCGGGGAAGGGCAGGCCCGCCTGTTCCAGGAGGCCCAGGCCTTCCCCATAGCGGTGGAGGGCGGTCCGGGCGTCCCCTTGGAGGAGGGCCTGGCTCCCTTCTTGAAAGGCCCGGGCCGCCCGCAAGAGGCCTTCCCCCTCCACCAAGGGCTCGCCCGCTTCCGCCGAGGCGAAGGCGGCTTCCAGAAGCCTTTCCAGGGCCAAGGCCCTTTCGCCCTCGGGAAGGAGGGGGTAGCGCTCCCGGAAGAGGGGGGCGAACCAGGAGAGGCGCAAGGGGCGGGCCAGGCGGAAGGTTTCCCCCTGGACCACGAGCTCCTCCCCCAGGGCCCGAAGGAGGGGCGCCAGGGCGGGGAAACGGGCCCGTACCCTTTCCCGGCTCGCCTCGCCGTGGAGGGCGAGGAAGAAGCGGAAGTCCTCTACTCCTTCCACGCCTCCACTTCCTTGTACTGCACCAGGGCGGCGAAGAGGGGAGAGGGGCCCTCGGCCACGGAGAACTTCACGTCCACCAGGACCACGTTTTCCGGCAACTCCTCCACGAAGCGGTTGAGCCGTTCTTGGAAAATGTCCTGGTCGTTTCCCGTGATAACCTTAAAGCGCACCCCCTGCATGGCCCCATTATGCCCTGCGCTCCACCAGGGCGCCCAGGATGTCCTCCAGGTACCTGCGGGCTTCCGGCACGGGGAGGGTTTCCAGATGGGGCAGGAGGGCGGCGTAGCCTTCTTGGGCTAGCCTCTTGGCCTCTTCCCTGGCAAAGGCCACGGCTCCTGAGGCGCTTAGCCTTTCCCAAAGCCAGCGCACCTCCCCTTCGGGCTTTTCCTCCCGGGGGAGGCGCAGGAGGGCCTCGGCCCTTTCCCTTTCCTCCGGGCTTGCCCCTTGGAGGAAGCGGAGGAGGATCAGGGTGCGCTTGCCCTCGTAGAGGTCCCCGGCGAGCTCCTTGCCGTAGGCTTCATTCCCTTCCAGGTTGAGGACGTCGTCCACGATCTGGAAGGCCACGCCCAGCTTCAAGCCGCCTTCCTCGTAAGCTTTGGGCGGGTCCTGGCCCACAAGGAGCGCCCCCAGGCGCAAGGGGGCCACGGCGGTGTAGTAGGCGGCCTTGTGGGCCACCATCCCCAGGTAGTCCTCCGGGGCGAGGTCCAGGCGGCCCTCGAGGGTCCAGGAGAGGTCCAGGTGCTGCCCGTAGGCGGTGCGGCGCACCACCTGGTGGAACTCCCGGAGGACCCTTCCGTCCCAAAGCCCCTTTTCCACCCCCTCCAGCAACAGCCCCCACATCTCGGCGTGGAGGGCGTCCCCGGCGTTCAGGGCGAGGGGCATGGGGTAGAGGCGGTGCAGGGCGGGGCGGCCCCGGCGCTCTTCGGAGCCGTCCTCAATGTCATCGTGGATCAGGACCCAGTTTTGGAAAAGCTCTAATGCGGTGGCCAAAAGGAGGGCCGCTTCGTGCCCCGCCCCGTGGGCGAGGCTGCTGTAGTAGACGAGGAGGCCGCGAAGCATCTTTCCGCCCCGCCTGGGGTAGTCCTGGAGGAGGGCCTCGTAGGCGGGGTCTTGGTGGCGCAGGTGGGCGAGGAGGCGCTCCTTTAGGGCCTTTCGCACCTCATGGGGCGCGGGCGTCATGCTATACACTTTAGGCCATGCGCGGGTTAGCCGCAGGCCTCCTCGCCCTCAACCTCGTCACCCTCATCTGGGGCACCACCTTCGTGGTGGTGAAGGGGGCGGTGGGGGAGATGGCCCCAAGCCTCCTCGTGCTCCTTCGCTTCCTGGTGGCGAGCGCCTTTTTCCTCCCCTTTGCCCTGCGCCTCCCCAAGGGCATCTGGGGCCCGGGACTTGAACTCGCCTTCTGGCTCCTTTTGGGTTACGCCTCCCAGGCGGTGGGCCTCGTTTGGACCACGGCGAGCCGGAGCGCCTTCATCACCGCCTTGAACGTGGTCCTCGTGCCCCTCCTCCTAAGCCTTGCGGGGCGCCGGGTGCGGGGGGTTTGGCTTGCCGCCCTTCTCGCCTTTTTGGGGGTGGGCCTCCTCTCCTACGACCCCAGGCAGCCCCCCCTCAACGTGGGGGACCTCTGGACCCTTCTCACCGCCCTGACCTATGCGCTTTACATCGTGCGCCTCGAGGTCCACGCCAAGGCCTACCCCTCCTTGCCCCTCACCGCCATCCAGGTCCTGGGCACCGCCCTTTTGGCCCTCCCGTGGGCCCTCCGAGAAGGGGTGCACCTGGAGGGGGTACCCTGGGGGGCGGTGCTCTACCTAGGGGTGGTGGCCACCGCCCTCACCACCTGGTTGCAAACCTGGGGGCAACGCCGCGTCCCGGCGCCCCAGGCGGCCATCCTTTACACCTTAGAGCCCGTCTGGGCCACCCTTTTCGCCTTTTTGCTCCTGGGGGAGCGCTTGGGGCCTTCGGGCCTCCTGGGAGCCTTTTTGGTCATCCTCGCCACCTTCTTGGCTATCCGCCGATCCCCAGCATGACCCGCTTGCGCAACGTGGGCAGGGTGTTCCCGAAGGCGGGCTTGCGGTTGGTGGCGATGAGGATGGCGTCTATGAGGGCCTCCACCGGGTTTTCTGCGGCGAAGGCCCAGGAGATGTCCATCTCCAGGTCGGTGAGGAGGCAGGGCCGGAGCTTCTTGTCCGAGGTGAGGCGAAGCCTGGAGCAGTGGGAGCAGAAGGGCTCGGTCACGGGGTTGATGAAGCCTAGGGTGCCCTGGGCCCCCGGGATTTTGAAGACCCGGGCGGGGGAGGAGGGGTCGTGGGGCACGGGTTCCAAGGGTCCGTAGACCGCCTCTATGCGGGAGCGGGTTTCTTGGCCGCTCACGAAGCGGCGGCGGTACTCCTCGGGGTCGGAGTTGTCCAGGTGCATGTACTCAATGAAGCGCACGTGCAAAGGGCGCTCCAGGGAGAGGGCGGCGAGGGGCACCACTTCCTCCTCGTTCATCCCGCGGATGACCACGGCGTTCAGCTTTACCGGGTGGAGCCCCAGTTCCAGGGCGGTTTCTATGGCCTCCAAGACGCGCTCCACCTTGCCCCCCCGGGTGATGCGGGTGAAGACCTCGGGGGTGATGGCGTCCAGGGAGATGTTCACCCGGTTGAGCCCCGCCGCCACCAGTTCCTTGGCCCGTTTGGGGAAGAGGAGGCCGTTGGTGGTGATGGCCACGTCCTCAATCCCCTCCTTGGCCCGGGCTCGGGCGATCATCTCGGGAAGCTCCTTGCGCACCAAAGGCTCCCCGCCGGTGAAGCGCACGGCGGAAAGCCCGAGGAGGGAGGCCGCCTCCAGGAAGCGGTCCACCTCCTCCACGGTGAGGATGCCGGGGGGTTCTTGGACCTCGAGGCCCAAAGGGTGGCAGTAGAGGCAGTGCAGGTTGCACCGGGGGGTGACGGAGATGCGCAAGTCCTTGAGAAGGCGGCCGTAGTTATCCAGTAGCTTCATCCTGCCCCCTTTGGGGGACTATACTACCCCAACCCCAAGCCCACAAGGTGCCTAAAAAGACAAACCCCCAGGTATGTAAACCTGGGGGTTATGGTTGGAGCGGGAGACGGGACTTGAACCCGCGACCCCGACCTTGGCAAGGTCGTG
>NZ_JAKTNT010000018.1:0-45000 GCF_022760925.1 Thermus hydrothermalis
CCCCTAGCCCTACCTCTACCCCTCCCTCCACCCCCGCCGAGCCCGTGGTCACCGTGATTCCCCTTCCCAAGGCGCCCGAGGCTTCGGCCACGGAAAGGGCCGCACCCGAGGAGAAGCCGCGCCAAGAGGAAAAGCCCAGGGCGGCTTCCCCGGCGCCTGCCCCCACGCCCACGGGCGCCTACCGGGTGGTGGTGGGCGCTTTCGCCAACCCGGAGAACGCCCTGAGGCTAGAGCGGGAGCTTAAGGCCAAGGGGTACCCGGCCCGCCTCGAGGCCGCAGGAAGCCTCACCCGGGTGGTGGTGGGGCCCTACGCCACGGAGCGGGAAGCCTCCCAGGTGGCCCAGGCCTTGGCCGCTTACGGGGCGCGGGTCTACCGGGGCCAGGGGGCCCTTCCCCCGGCCGAGGGCCAGGTCTACCTCCAGGTGGGGGCTTTCCAAAAGGAGGAAAACGCCTTGGCCCTGGTGGGGAAGCTTAAGGAGATGGGGCTACCGGTGGTCCTGGTGAAGGACGGGGTGTACCGGGTACGGGTGGGGCCGGTGGCGGAAGGGGAGAAGGAAGCCATGAAGGCGAAGGTGGAGGCCTTGGGCCTAACGGCCTTGGAGGTGCGATGAAGGTTCCGAGCGCCGCCATTATCCGCTTGGTCACCTACCTGCGCATCCTGGAGGAATTGGAGGCCAAGGGGGTTCACCGCACGAGCTCGGAGCAACTGGCCGAGCTCGCCCAGGTGACTGCCTTCCAGGTGCGCAAGGACCTCTCCTATTTCGGCTCCTACGGCACCCGGGGCGTGGGGTACACGGTCCCGGTGCTCAAGCGGGAGCTCAGGCACATCCTGGGCCTGAACCGCCGCTGGGGGCTTTGCATCGTGGGCATGGGCCGCTTGGGGAGCGCCCTCGCCGATTACCCGGGCTTTGGGGAGAGCTTTGAGCTCCGGGGCTTCTTTGACGTGGACCCCGAGAAGATAGGGCGGCCCGTGGGCAAGGGGGTGGTGGAGCACATAGACCGGCTCCCCGAGCGGGTTCCCGGGCGCATAGAGATCGCCCTCCTCACCGTGCCCCGGGAGGCGGCCCAGGAAGCCGCCGACCGCCTGGTGGCGGCCGGGATCAAGGGCATCCTGAACTTCGCCCCCGCCGTCCTCGAGGTGCCCAAGGAGGTGGCGGTGGAAAACGTGGACTTCTTGGCCGGACTTGCCAGGCTGACTTTCTCTATACTAAACCCCAAGTGGCGAGAGGAGATGATGGGGTGATGGGAAAGGCATTATTCCGGTAGTTATGGGTTGCCCTGCTTTTGGGGGTGGCGGGCTGTAGCACCTTTTTTGAAGGCGGAGTGATCTTTGGCGGGCCCACGGTGCTCGTGGCGCGGGAGAACTTTTCCTTTTCCACGGAAACGGACCAAAACGACAACACCATCTACACCTATCGCTATGAGATCGTTCTCTACGCTCTACCCGGTTCTGGGGCGGGGAGCGTGATCCTCTTGGACGCTTCCGACAACCCCTTAGACGCTCCCTTCCTCATTCCCCAGGCCTGCCCGCCCTCTAGCGCTGATCCTTGTGGCCCCTACGCGCGCACGTACGAGAAAAAAGCGTTCGCTCCCCTTGCGCCCGTGCAAGCGGTGAAGTACCGCACGGTTTCCGCCAACGGGCAGTCCAAGGTGGTGTCCCTGCCGGCTCCTATAGAGCTCTACTGATTTGGGGCTATACTGGGGGGCGTGACGGTCCACGAGGTCCTCGAGGCCCCCCTCCTGCGCTTTGAGGAAGCCCTTTCCGAGCTGGTCCAATCCGAGGTCCTCTTCGTCCGCCTCATCCACCAGGACCTGGTGACCGCCGGGGGCAAGCGCATCCGCCCCCGGCTGGTGTTCTTGGCCTCGAGGGCCTTGGGCGGCGCGCCCTTTGACCTGGAGCTCGCCTTGGCCGTGGAGCTCCTCCACTCCGCCACCCTCCTCCACGACGACCTCATTGACGATGCGGAAACGCGCCGGGGCAAGGAGGCCGCCTTCCGCAAGTACGGCAACGCCGTCTCCGTGCTTTCCGGGGACTTCCTCCTTTCCCGGCTCCTCTTCGTCATCGCCAAGACCGGGCGCATGGACTTGGTGGAGCGCTTTGCCGAGGTGGCCAAGACCTTGTCCGAAGGGGAGGTGCTCCAGTTCCAGGTGGCGGCCCTGGAGGACTACTCCCTGGAGAACTACGAGCGCATCATCACCGCCAAGACCGCTGCCCTCATGGCCCTTTGCACCGAGGGGCCGGCCCTCTTAAAGGGCGAGGCCGAGGAGGTGCGGGAAGCCCTCCGCCGCTTTGGCCTCCTCTACGGCCAGGCCTTCCAGATGCGGGACGACTACCTGGACCTCATGGGTACCCCCGAGGCCCTGGGCAAGCCCGTGGGGGGGGATGTGCGGGAGGGGAAGGCCACCCTCCTCACCCTCCTCCTCATGGAACGCTTCCCCGAGGTGCGGGAAATCCTTAGGCGCAAGGGGCGGGAAGCGGGGGACCTGGAGCGGCTCAGGGCCTTGGCCCTTGAGAGCGGGGTGGCCGAGGAGGTGGAGGAAAGAATCCGCCAGCGGGCTGAGGCGGCGGCCAGGGCCCTCTCGCCCTTGCCCGATAGCCCCTATAAGGAGGCCCTGAAGGCCCTGGCCCTCGAGGAAGCGAAGCGGCTTTCCTAGGGGGCGGTTTGTCCCCGAGGGGCCGGGGTATAATCCCCCCAGGTGATGCTATGAGCCTGCCCGCCTACCGCCCTCCCGAGGACCCCGGCCTCTGGGAGGCCTTTTTGGAGCGGTTGGAGAAGACCCTGAAGGTGGCGGCCATCCACCCCACCACGGTGGAGTACCTGGCCCACCCCAAAAGGCTCGTCACGGTTTCCCTGCCCGTGGTGATGGACGACGGCAAGGTGCGGGTGTTCCAGGGCTACCGGGTAGTCCACGACATCGCCCGGGGGCCCGCCAAGGGCGGGGTGCGCCTCCACCCCAAGGTGACCCTGGGCCAGACCGCTGGCCTCGCCGCCTGGATGACCCTGAAGGCGGCGGTTTACGACCTGCCCTTTGGCGGGGCGGCGGGAGGGGTGGCGGTGGACCCCAAGCTCCTCTCCCGAAGGGAGCTTGAGCGCCTGGTGCGCCGCTACACCGCCGAGCTCGTCACCCTCATCGGCCCGGACATGGATATCCTGGGCCCCGACGTGGGCACGGACCAACAGGTGATGGCCTGGATCATGGACACCTACTCCATGACCGTGGGCTCCACCGTGCCCGGGGTGGTGACGGGGAAGCCCCACGCCTTGGGGGGCACCGAGGGGCGGGACGATGCCGCCGGGCTTGGGGTGGCCCTGGTCTTGGCGGAGCTCGCCAGGAGGCGGGGCCTACCCCTAAAGGGGGCCAAGGTGGCGGTCCAGGGCTTCGGCCAGGTGGGGGGGAACTTCGCCCTCCACGCCGAGCGCTTGGGCCTGAAGGTGGTGGCGGTTTCCACGAGCCGGGGGGCCCTTTACCGGGAGGAGGGGCTTCCCGTGAAGGAGCTCCTCGCCCACCACGAGGCCACGGGGGAGCTTCCCGAGTACAACCTGGCCCCCGAGGAGCTCTTTGCCCTTCCTGTGGACTACCTGGTCCTGGCCGCTTTGGAAGGGGCTTTGGACGGGGAAGGGGCCAAGGGGGTAAAGGCCCAGGCGGTCTTGGAGGCGGCCAACTTTGGCCTCACCCCCGAGGCCGAGGCGTACCTCCTGGGCAAGGGGGTCTTGGTGGTGCCCGACCTCCTCACCGGGGGCGGCGGGCTTTTGGCGAGTTACCTGGAGTGGGTGCAGGACCTCAACATGTTCTTCTGGAGTGCGGAGGAGGTGCAGGAGAGCTTTGCCAAGAGCGTGGCCAAGGCGGTGGGCGAGGTGTGCGCCAAGGCGGAGGCTTTGGGCTCGGACCTGCGCACCGGGGCCCTGGCCCTCGCCCTGGAGCGGGTGAACGAGGCCACGCGGCTTCGCGGCGTGTACCCCTAGAGAAGAGGCGGCTATGAAGAGCGAACCCCTTTCCTACCTGGGCAAAGACGGCGGTCCTTGGGAGATTTTTACCGAGCAGGTGGACCGGGTGGTCCCCTACCTGGGGCGCTACGCCCCCTTGGCGGAAAGCCTCAAGCGGCCCAAGCGGGTCCTGATCGTGGACGTGCCCATCCACCTGGACGACGGCACCGTGGCCCACTTTGAGGGCTACCGCGTCCACCATAACACCGCCCGCGGCCCCGCCAAGGGCGGGGTGCGCTACCACCCCGAGGTCACCCTCTCGGAGGTTATGGCCCTGGCGGCCTGGATGACCATCAAGAACGCCGCCGTGGGCCTGCCCTACGGCGGGGGCAAAGGGGGCATTAGGGTAGACCCCAAGAAGCTTTCCCCCCACGAGCTAGAGCGCCTTACCCGCCGCTATACCTCGGAGATCGGCATCCTCTTGGGCCCGGACCGGGACATCCCGGCCCCCGACGTGAACACCGGGGAGCGGGAGATGGCCTGGATGATGGACACCTACTCCATGAACGTGGGCCGCACCGTGCCCGGGGTGGTGACGGGGAAGCCCATCGCCCTAGGGGGCTCCTTGGGGCGGCGGGACGCCACGGGTCGGGGGGTCTTCGTCACCGCGGCGGCGGCGGCGGAGAAGATTGGGCTTCCCATTGAAGGGAGCCGGGTCACGCTCCAGGGCTTTGGCAACGTGGGGAACGCCGCCGCCCGCATCTTCCACGACCACGGGGCCCGGATCATCGCCGTGCAGGACCACACGGGGACCATCTACAACGAGGCGGGGATTGACCCTTACGACCTCCTCCGCCACGTGGCGGAGTACGGGGGGGTGCGGGGCTACCCCAAGGCGGAGCCCCTGCCCAACCCGGAGTTCTGGGCGGTGCCCACGGACTTTCTCATCCCCGCCGCCTTGGAGAAGCAGATCACCGAGCAGAATGCCTGGCGCATCCAGGCCAAGATCATCGCCGAGGGGGCCAACGGCCCCACCACCCCCGCCGCGGACGACATCCTGCAGGAGAAGGGCGTACTGGTGGTGCCGGACGTGATCGCCAACGCCGGGGGCGTCACGGTGAGCTACTTTGAATGGGTGCAGGACTTTAACTCCTACTTCTGGACGGAGGAGGAGATCAACCGGAGGTTGGAGAGGGTTTTGCGGGGTGCCTTTGAGGCGGTCTGGCAGGTGAGCCAGGAGAAGCGGATCCCCTTGCGCACCGCCGCCTACGTGGTGGCCGCCACGAGGGTCCTCGAGGCCCGGGCCCTGAGGGGGCTCTACCCCTAGGGCGTTACGCTAGGCTATCCCTTGTGGACTGGCCCCGCTTTGGCCGCGTGACCCTGAAGCCCTTCGGTGCGGGGCTGAGCGAGGCGGAGTGGAAGGGCCTCTACGAGACCTTCCGCGACCCCGAGGTGGCGGAGTGGAACGGCTCTAGCCCCTTGCGTACCCCTTTCTGGCTCTTCAAGCGCTTTGTCCAGGCGGAGATGCGGCGGAAGGACCGCCTGGCCTTCGCCATCCTGGACGAAGCGGGGGAGTATCTGGGCACCCTGGAGCTTTACGACCTCACCCCGGAGGAGGCCACCTTGGGCATTCTCATCGGCAAAAAGGAACGCTGGGGCCAGGGCTACGGCACGGAGGCGGTGCGGGCGGCCTTGGCCTACGCCTTTGACGTCTTGGGCCTAAAGCGGGTGAAGCTCCGCACCTATGCCCACAACCTCCGGGCCCGGCGGGCCTTCCAGAAGGCGGGCTTCCGCGAGGTGGGCCTGGGCCCCGGGCCCAAGGGCAAGGAGGACGTGTACATGGAGGTGCGCCGTGAGGATTTTGGCCCCGAGGCTTAGGGAAGAGGTCTTCGCCCTCCTGCCCGAGGGGGTGGAGGTGCGCTTTCTGGACGAGCCTTGGCCGAAGGCGGCGGACATCTTCATCCCCCCTTTGGCCAGGAGGAGGTGGTGCGCAAGGTGTTGGCGGAGGTGGAGGTCAAGGTGGTCCAGACCCTCTCCGCCGGGGTGGACTGGGTTCTCCCCCTGGTTCCCGAAGGCGTGGCGCTCTGCGACGGCTCGGGCATCCACGACGTCCCCGTGGCGGAGTGGGTGGTGATGGCCCTCCTCGCCCTCCTCAAGGACCTGCCGGGCTTCCTCGAGGCGCAGAAGGAAAGGCGCTGGGCCCCCAAGCGGCTTCTGGACCTGGAGGGCAAGGCCGTCCTCCTCCTGGGCTACGGGGCCATCGGCCGGGCGGTGGCGGAAAGGCTTAGGCCCTTTGGGGTGGAGCTTCTCCCCGTGGCCCGCCACGCCCGCCCTGGGGTGTACACGCCCCAGGACCTTCCCCATCTCCTGCCCCAGGCGGACGCCGTGGTCCTCCTCCTGCCCCTAACCCCGGAAACCCGGGGGATGGTGGACCGGGACTTCCTCGCCCGGATGAAGCCGGGGGCCCTTTTGGTGAACGCCGGCCGGGGGGCTTTGGTGCACACGGAGGCGCTTCTTGAGGCCCTGGAGGCGGGGAGGGTGCGGGCCTTCTTGGACGTGACCGAGCCCGAGCCCCTGCCGGAAGACCACCCCCTTTGGCGGGCAAAAGGCGTGGTCCTCACCCCCCACGTGGCGGGGCTTTCCGAGGGGTTTCACCGGCGGGCGGCCCGCTTCCTGGCGGAGCAGGTGGGGCGGTACCTCCGGGGGGAACCCCTTCTAAACGTGGTGCGGGAGGGGTACTGATGGTGGTCATCCTCCACGGGGACCTGCGCCGCTTAGGGGAGCGGCTGGAGGTGGAGGCCAAAACCCCGAAGGAGGCCCTGGAGAAGCTGGGCATCCCCCTGGACGAGGTGTGGCTTCTGGCGGTGGGGGACAGGGTGGTGGGCCTCGAGGAGGAGGTGGAGGGTCCCCTGGAGGTCTACCCCCCTATCGCCGGGGGGTGGTATACTTAGGGTCCTGCCCCAAGGAGGCAGGGGGCGCAGGAAGGGGGGAGCCGCCCAACGCCCACCCCGCGTAGAAAGGAGAAGCATGGAGAAGAAGGAACTCCTCTCTACGCCCGTGGTCCCCATTGACATCAAGGCCTTTGACGCCGGGCCCATCCTCGAGGCCATGGGCAGGACCGCCTTCCAGGCGAGAAACCTCCACAGGGCGGCGGAGATCTACCTCCGGATGCTGGAGGACGACGCTACCGTCATCCTCACCCTGGCGGGGAGCCTGGTTTCCGCCGGCCAAGGCCTCATCATCCACGACCTGATCCGCAAAGGGCTGGTGGATGTCATTGTGGCCACGGGGGCCAACATCGTGGACCAGGACTTCTTTGAGGCCCTGGGCCACCGCCACTACCAGGGAGACCCCAAGGCGGACGACGAAACCCTCCGCCGCCTCTGGATTGACCGCATCTACGACACCTACATTGACGAGGAAGAGCTCCGCCACACGGACTACACCATCGCCGAAATCGCCGACAGTCTAGAGCCCCGTCCCTACTCCAGCCGGGAGTTCATCTGGCACATGGGCCGGTACCTGGCGGAAAGGGGCTTAGGGGAGAGAAGCATCGTGCGGGCAGCGTACGAGGAAGGGGTACCCATCTTCGTCCCCGCTTTCTCCGACTCCTCCGCAGGCTTCGGCCTCGTCTACCACCAGGTGAAAAACCCCAAGGCCCACGTGACCATTGACTCGGTGGCGGACTTCCGCGAGCTCACGGAGATCAAGCTCAAGGCGGGGACCACCGGGCTCGTGATGCTCGGGGGTGGGGTGCCCAAGAACTTCGCCCAGGACATCGTGGTGGTGGCGGAGGTTCTGGGCCACCAGGTGGAGATGCACAAGTACGCCATCCAGATCACCGTGGCGGACGAGCGGGACGGGGGGCTTTCCGGCTCCACCCTTTCCGAGGCGCAAAGCTGGGGCAAGGTGGACGCCGCCCTCTCCCAGATGGTCTTTGCCGAGGCCACCTTGGCCTTCCCCCTCCTCGCCTCCTACGTCTACCACCGGGCCCCCATGCGGGCCAAGCGCCGCTACGCCGACCTTTTCCGTAGGGAGGTGCCCGCTTAGGCCCTTGGGCACCTTAAAGGGGGTGGCTTTACCACCCCCCCGCCTTTTTGGTACACTCCCGGCAAATGCCCGACGAGCTAAGGCTCTACCTAAAGGAGCGTTTTGCCGTTCAGGGGCCCGTTTCCCCGGGGCGCTTTGAGGCGGAACTGGCCAAGCGCGTGGGAAGCCCGGCCCGGCGGGAGCCCCTCCTCAAGGCCTGGCGGGCCTACCTGGCGGGCGGGGGAAGGGAGGCGGTGCGAAGTTTCTACCGGGAGGTGCTCAAGGTGCCCAAGGGGGAGGCCTTGGTCTACGGCATGCACCTTCCCTTTTTGGAGTTCTACGCCAAGGAGGTGCCTCCCCGGGTGGAGGGGCAGGTCCTGGAGGTGGGGGCCTTCACGGGGGCCCTGGTGGGGTACCTGCAGAGGAGGCGGCCCGAGCTTTCCTGGCACGCCTTGGACGGGGTGGAGGAGGCGGTGGCCTTGGGGAGGAAGCGGGTGCCGGAGGTGGCTTGGCACCAGGGCTGGGCCGAGGAGGTGGACCTTCCCCCCTTTGATACCCTGCTTCTCCTCTCCGTCTTCCCCGAGGGGCTCGTGGACCAGGACCTGGAAAGCCGCCTGGAGCCCGAGGCCTTTTGGAAGCGCTTCGCCTTCTTTGAGCGCCTGCCCCTTTTCGCCCGGCTCCTAAAGCCGGGGGGGCTCCTCATCTATGGCCACGGGCCCTTCCTCGGGAAAAGCCCCGAGGGGGTGGAGGAGGGCTTTAGGCGGCTTGGCTTCCGGGAGGTGGAGCGGGTGGGGGAAGGGGAGTACTTTCTGGTCCTCGCCCGCAGGCCCGAGGCCTTGGCGGAGGTGCGGGCGGAGGAGGCCCTTTGGGAAGAGCCCGCCTTAGAGCCCGTGGCGGTCTTGGCGGAGGGGCCGGACCTGAGCCGGGTGCGGGCCCTCTTGGAGGCGGGGCAGTACGCCGAGGTGCTCGCCCTTCTGCCCGAAGGGGCGGAGGGGGAGGCGGCCTACTTACGGGGGAGGGCCCTTTTCGCCCTTTCCCGCTTCGCCGAGGCGGAGGAAGCCTTAAGGCGGGCCCTTTCCGAGGAGGCGGAGGACCTTAGGGCCCTGGTGCTGGTGGAGCTCGGGGAGTACGCCCGGGCCCAGGGGCGCCTCGAGGCCCTGGCGGTGCGGGGCGGGCGGTACCGCCTGGCCTTGGGGCGGGTCTACCTGGCCCAGGGGCGGTACGCCGACGCCCTAAGGCAGTTCGTGGAGTCGGGGCTTCCCGAGGCGGAGCTTTACGTGCGGGAGGCCCTGGAGCGCATCGCCGAGCGCATGCGCCGCTTCGCCCGGGAAGGGGAGTGGGCGGAGGTGAGCCGCCGGGCGGAGTTCGTGGAGGACCTCTCCCCAAGCCTCCTCACCCGGGAGATGCTAAGGCTGGGCCTAAAGGCGGCCCTTCTCCAGGGGCTTTTCGCCCGGGCGGAGCGCTACGCCCGCCGGCTTGCCGACCTGGACGAGGCCGAGGGCTTCTTGGGCCTGGCCCTGGCCGCCTTGCGCCTGCGCACGCCCTTGGACTACCGGGGGGAGGACCTTAAGGGGGTGGAGCCTTTCCTCACCGAGGCCTTGGCCCGGGCGGAGATCCCCGAGGCCCTTTTGCTCCTCGGGGTCCTGCGGGAGCGGGAAGGGCGCCACCGCGAAGCCCTTTACCTCCTGGAGCGGGCGGCCCAGCGGGGAGAAGGGGAGGTGGCGGGGCTTGCGTACCACCACCTGGCGGAGGTGAAGCGGGCCCTGAGGCGCCCCTTGAAGGAGGTCCTGGGGGACCACAAGCGGGCCCACGCCCTAAAGGCCTACCCCGCCCCCTACCTCTTCCGCCTGGCCCAGGAGGCCCTGGCGGGGGGGGAGGAGGTCTTGGCCCGGGAGCTCCTCTCCCGGGCCCGGGACGCCGGCCTCAGCGAGGTGGCGGAGGAGGACCTAAGGGGGCTTCTTTCCCTCCTAGAGAGGCTAGAAGGCCCCTGGGCCGCCTTCCACGTCCTCTATCAGGCCTTGGGCCGCACCCCCGAGCCCCCTTTAGAGCTTTTGGCCCTGGCCTACCGCCTTTCCCGCTCCTTCCGGGAAAGCCCGGAGGCGGAGGCGGTGCGGGGGCAGTATCTGGCGGCCCTCTACGCCTCGGGGCAGGTGGCGGAGGCGGAGGCCCTTCTGAAGGCGGAGCTTGCGCAAGACCCCCAGGCCCTCGAGGTCCTCTTTGACCTGGCGGAGCACGAGGAGGCCAAGGGGAACTGGCGGAAGGCGGCGGAGTACTGGCAAAAGGCCCTGGAGGTGGCCCTCTACCGGGAGAAGGACTTGGAGCTTGCCCGGGAGCTTCTCCGTAACCTCCTCTTCCTAAGGCCCCACGACGAGAGCCTCCTCCTCTACCTGGAGGAGCTCAAGGCCGTGGCCCGGGGGCTTAAGGCCCTGGGGGAGGAGGCCAAGCCCCTATCGGAAACCCCGGAGGAGCTTCTGGAGGAGGCCCTGCCCCGCTTCCACGGGGAGCACCTCCTGGTGGTGGGGGGGCACACGCAACTCCGAAGCCGCCTCGTGCCCTTCCTGGAGGAGCGGGGGCTTAAGGTGGACTGGTTTGACGCCGATAGCGCCGGGGTGGGGAAGGAGGCTTTGAAGCGCATCCTGAACCGCCTGGAGCGGGCCCACGGCCTCATGATCGTCTCCAGCTACGTGGGCCACGACCTTTCCGAGCCGGTGCGCCTCGAGGCCGAACGCCTGGGCATCCCGGTCCACATCATCCCCGGGCGGGCCCGGGGGGCCACGGGCTTCCTCCGGGCCCTGAAGGGCTTTGCCCCCGAGCTCTTCAAGCGGGCCCTCAAGGGGGTACAGTAGGGGCATGGAGGCCTTAAAGCTCGGCTACTCCCCTTGCCCCAACGACACCTTCATCTTCTACGCCCTGGTGCACGGCGAGGTGCCAAGCCCCGTGCCCGTGGAGGCGGTCTTGGAGGACGTGGAAACCCTAAACCGCTTTGCCCTAGAGGGGCGGCTTCCCCTCACCAAGCTCTCCTACGCCGCCTACGGCCGGGTGCGGGACCGGTACGTGGCCCTGAGGAGCGGGGGGGCCTTGGGCCGGGGGGTGGGGCCCCTTTTGGTGGCCAAGAGGCCCCTCAAGCGGTTGGAGGGAGCGCGGGTGGCCATCCCCGGGCGGAACACCACGGCCTTTTTGCTCCTTTCCCTTTACGCCGAGGGCTTCCACCCGGTGGAGGTGCGCTACGACCGGATCATGCCCCTGGTGGCCCAAGGCGAGGTGGACGCAGGGCTCATCATCCACGAAAGCCGCTTCACCTACCCCCAGAACGGCCTGGTGAAGCTTTTGGACCTGGGGGAGTGGTGGGAAGGGGAGACGGGCCTGCCCCTGCCCCTGGGGGCCATCCTGGCCCGGCGGGACCTGGGGGAGGACCTCATCCGGGCCCTGGACGAGGCGGTGCGGAGGAGCCTGGAATACGCCTTCGCCCACCCCGAGAAGACCCTGCCCTACCTCAAGGCCCACGCCCAGGAGCTTTCCGAGGAGGTCATCTGGGCCCACGTGCGCACCTACGTGAACCCCTTTAGCCTGGACGTGGGGGAGGAGGGGGAGAAGGCGGTGGAAACGCTCTTCGCCCTGGCGGAGGCCAAGGGGCTTTTGCCGCCCTCCACCTCCCCCCTTTTCCGGTAGACTCGGGGCATGTTCCAGGAACTTCCCCTCGAGGCCCGGCGGGAGCTGGCCCGCATCTTCCTGCCCCTAAGGGTGCGGCGGGGGGCGAGCCTGTACGCCCTAGGGGACGGGGTGGATGGGGTCTATTTGGTGCGGGAAGGGCTTTTCTGGCTGGAGGGCCCCCGTTCGGCCACGGGAGAGGCGGTGAGCCTGGGGGTGGTGGGGCCGGGGGGGCTTTTGGGGGAGGAGGCCCTGGTGGGGGAGAGGCGGCGCACCGCCGGGGCCACGGCCCTCACCTACGCCGAGCTCCTCTTCGCCAAGACGGAGGAGCTCGCCGCCCTAAGGCGTGCCCCGGAAGTGGAAACCTTTTTCCTCAAGGCCCTCTACGGGAGGCTTAAGGCCGCGGAGGAGGCCCTTTGGGCGGCCCGCCACCTCTCCGTGGCCCAGCGCCTGGCCCGCCTCCTCCTCACCCTGGCCCGGGAAGGGGAGGTGGCCCTCTCCCACCAGGACCTGGCCCACATGGTGGGGGCCACCCGGGAAACCGTGACCAAGCTCCTGGGGGAGTGGGCCTTGAAGGGCCTGGTGGACCTGGGCTACCGGCGGGTGGAGCTCCGGGACCCGGAGGCCCTTGCCCGTTTGGCCGAGGCGCTATAGGCTTTAAAGCTATGGAAACCGCCCTTTTGGCCCGCCTCCTGGGCCTGCCCCAAGGGGAGGAGGCCCTTAAGGCGCGCCTCGGCCGGGCGGGCCACCCGGGGCTCGCCGGGGCCCTCAGGGCTTACCTGAAGCGCCTCGGAGCGCCCCAGGAAGCCTTGGCCGCCGTGGAAGGGCTTGCCCGGGGGGCGGTGGTTACGGGGCAGCAGGCGGGGCTTCTGGGAGGCCCCGCCCTCACCTTCTACAAGGCCCACACCGCTTTGCGTCTGGCCGAGGGGGTAGGGGGGGTGGCGGTCTTCTGGGTGGCCTCCCAGGACCACGACGTGGAGGAGGTGCGCCACCTGCACCTTCTTTGGGACGAGGAGGTGCGTACCCTTTCCCTCCCTTTGCCCCCTCTTCCCGCCGGGCGCATCCCCTTGGCCCCTTACCTGGAGGCCCTAAAGGCCTTTCTCGGGCCTTGGGCCAGGGACGAACGGGTGGCCTACGCCCTGGAAGGGCGGACGCTTTCCGAGTTCTTCGCCCGCACCCTCCTCGCCTTCCTGGGCGCGAGGGGCCTCGTCCCCTTTGACCCCATGGCGGAGGAGCTCGCTCCCCTTTTCCTCGAGGCCCTAGAGCGGGAGCTGGCCGAACCCTTGGCCAGCGCCCAGGCCATCAACGAGGAGGCGGAGAGGATCCGGGCCCTGGGGGGGAAGCCCCCCTTGCGGCGGAAGCCTGGGGCCACCAACCTCTTCCTGGAAACCGACGCCCGCCGCCTCCTCTTCTACGAAGGCGGGGCCTTTACCGATGGGGTGCGGCGCTACACGGCCAAGGAGCTTGGGGAGATCGCCCGGCAGGACCCCTCCCGCCTGACCCCGGCCGCAGGCCTAAGGCCCGTCTTCCAGGACCTGGTCCTGCCCACGGCGGGGTTCGTGGTGGGGCCCAACGAGTTCCGCTACGTGGCGGAGCTTTCCCGGGTCTACGCCCTCTATGGCCTCCCCATGCCCGCCCTTTTCCTGAGGCTTCAGGCGGTGGTCCTAGAACCCCCCATCCGGCGTATTCTGGAAAAACACCACCTTTCTCCTTGGGCCTTTTTGGAGAAGGGGGAGGAGGCCTTCTTGGAGGCGGTGCGGGGCGGTTTGGAGGGCTACCGCTCCTTGGAGGAGGAGCTTCGGGGGCTTCTCGCCCGCTTGGAGGCGTTGGAGGCCCAGGCCAGGGCCTTGGAGCCCACCCTGGAGCGCCCCTTCCGCCGCTTCCGGGTGCGGCTTGCGGGGGAGGGGGATAGGCTCTTGCGCAAGCTCCTTAGGGCCCGCATGGGGAGGGATGCGGTGCTCATGGGCCACCTTGAAAGGCTCAAGCGCCACCTTCTGCCCCTCGGGTTGCCCCAGGAGCGGGTCTATCCCTTCGCCATGTACGCCCTGCGGCACCCGGAGGCCCTGGACCGGCTGAAGGAGGCCCCGCCCCAGGGCAAGGCCACCCTGGTCTTGGGGTAGGATAGGGGGAAAGGCTATGGCGCGGTTGGGTCCCTTTATCCTCTTCCTCCTTCTACCCCTTCTCGCCTTCTTCCCCGCCCGGGGGCAAGGGAAGGACCTCCTCCTCCGGGTGCTCCTCCAAGAGGTACCCCAGGGCCAGGCGGTGCGCCTAAGCCTCCCCTCCGGGGAGGTGCGCGCCTCGGCCACGGGGGAGGGGGTGGTGTTGGACGGGCGCCTCCAGCCCTTCTTTGACCTGGACGTGCCCTACTTCGCCCTCGAGGGCCGCCCTTACCGGGGTGGGGTGCGGCTCCTCGCCCAGGGGGGGAGGCTCCTCGTGGTCAACCTGGTCCTCCTGGAGGACTACCTCCTCGGGGTCCTGCCCGGGGAGATGCCGGAGGGCTTCCCCTTGGAGGCCCTGAAGGCCCAGGCGGTCCTGGCCCGCACCTTCGCCGTGAACCGCCTGAACCCCAAGGCCCCCTACGACCTCTGCGCCAGCGAGCTTTGCCAGGTCTATCTGGGCTTCGCCGCCGAGAAGCCCAAGTACGCCCAGGCGGTGGCCGCCACCCGGGGCCAGGTTTTGAGCTACGGGGGTAAGGCCATCTCCGCCCTTTACCACGCCGACTCCGGGGGCATGACCGCGGGGAGCGAGGAGGTGTTCCAAAAGGCCCTCCCCTACCTCCGCCCCCGGCCCGACCCCTACGCCAAGGGTCCCAAGAGCGCCTGGCGGATGACGGTTTCCAAGGAGAGGGCGGAGAAGGCCCTTCGCTCCCTGGGCTACGCCCCTAGGGGGGAGGAGGCCCCCCAGGTCCTGGAGCGTAGCCCCTCGGGCCGGGCCTGGCGGGTGCGCCTTCTGGGGGTGGAGGTCCAGGGCCCCGAGGCGGGGCGGCTTCTCCGCCTCATGGGCCTCCCTTCGGCCTTGGCCGAGTTCCAGGGCTTTGAGGCGGTGGGCCGGGGGGCGGGGCACGGGGTGGGGCTTTCCCAGTGGGGGGCCAAGGGGATGGCGGAGGCGGGCTTTGGCCACCGGGAGATCCTGGGCCACTACTTCCCCGGCACCTTCCTCTCCGAGCTCCTCTTGGCCGGGGTGCCCTAGGTGCTCCTCGCCACCCCCCTAGGCCCCCTTTGGCTTGCCGTTTCCCCCTTGGGGGTGGTCCGCCTCGAGCCCGCCCTCTTCCCCCGGGGGCCGGAGGCAACGGGCCCCTTGGCGGAGCGGGTGCGGGAAAGCCTTGAGGCCTATTTCGCCGGGGAGCGCCCGGATTTTCTGGACATCCCCCTGGACTACACCGGCCTTTCCCCGGCCCGCGTAGGCCTTTACGAGCGGGTTCGCCGCATCCCCTACGGGAAGACCACGAGCTACGGGGCGCTCGCCCGGGAGCTGGGGCTTTCCCCCCGGGCGGTGGGGGCGGCCCTCAGGGCTTCCCCCTACTTCCTCCTGGTCCCCGCCCACCGGGTCATCCACCAGGACGGGCGGCTTGGGGGCTTCGCCGGCCAGGAGGGGCTGAAGCTCTGGCTCCTTCGCTTTGAGGGGGCCCTTTAGACTTCGGTCCAGACCGCCACGGAGAAGGGGGGAAGCTCGGGGCCGCAAAGCCTCCCCCCTTTGGGGGTGCAGAGGGCACCCGAGAGGAGGTCCACCGCCTGGGCTCCCCGGGGCAGGGCCCCGTGCAGGGGGATGTCCTGGGGGAAGGGCTCGGGGGTGGCGTTCACCACCACCAGGTAGGGCCCCCGGGTGAAGGCCAGGTGCCCGTCCACGGCGTAGACCCTGCTGTAGGGGGCGGTGCGGAGTTCGGGGTGCTCCTTGCGCAGGCGGGCAAGCCGCCGCACCGCTTCCCAAAGCTCCCTTCGCCACCTTTCCTCGGCCCACACCATGCCGCCCCGGTTATCCGGGTCCAGCCCCCCTTCCATGCCCACCTCCTCCCCGTAGTAGACCGTGGGGCTTCCCGGGAGGAGGAAGAGGAGGGAGAGGGCGAGCCTGGCCCGCTCCAGGCTTCCCTTGAGGAGGGTGAGGAGGCGGGGGGTGTCGTGGGAGGTGAGGAGGTTCATCTGGGCCCGCACCACCTCCGGGCGGTAGCGGGCGAAGAGGTTTTCCAGGCGGTGGCTAAAGGCCAGGGCCAAGAGGGGTTCTATCCGGCCTAGGCCGCACCTTCCCGCAAGCTCCTGGTCCAGCGCCTCCCCCCCCACGAAGCCTAGGATGGCCCGGGCCAAGGGGTAGTTCATGGTGGCGTCAAACATGTCCCCCTGGAGCCAGAAGTCCGCCTCCTCCCAGATCTCCCCCACGATGTAGGCCTCGGGGTTGGCCCCCTTGACCCGCCTGCGGAAGGCCCGCCAGAACTCGGGGTCTGGGATCTCGTTGGGCACGTCCAGCCGCCAGCCATCGGCCCCGAAGCGGATCCAGTACTCGGCCACGGCGAGGAGGTACTCCCGCACCGCTGGGGTTTCCACCTTGAGCTTGGGAAGCTCGGGGTTTCCCCACCAGGCCTCGTAGTTGGGGTTTTGGCTATAGGCGTTTAGGGGAAACCCCTTTACGTAGTACCAGTCCCGGTAGGGGCTATGCTCCCCGTTTTCCAAAAGGTGCTGGAAGGCGAAGAAGCCCCGGCCCGTGTGGTTGAAGACCCCGTCCAGGATCACCCTCATCCCGTGGGCGTGGGCCACCTCGAGGAGGTGGCGCAGGGCGGCGTTCCCGCCCAGGAGGGGGTCTACCTGGAAGTAGTCCACCGTGTGGTAGCGGTGGTTGGCGGTGGAGGCGAAGATGGGGTTTAGGTAGAGGGCCTCTACCCCTAGCTCCGCCAAGTAGGGGATCTTTTCCGCCACCCCCCATAGCGTCCCCCCCTTGAAGCCCCTCAGGGTGGGCGGGGCTTCCCAGGGCTCTAGGGGCCCTGTGGGGGCAGGCTTGCCGGGCGGACCTGCCCGGAAGAAGCGGTCGGGAAAGATTTGATAGAAGAAGGCACCCTCGTACCAGGCCACGGGCCCAAGTGTACCACGGAAGAAAGGTTCCTAGATCACAAAGATCCTTGCCCTGGGCCAAGGGTTCTGGTATCCTCCCGGGGTGAAGGCCATGCGGGGCCGCCTTTTCGTCATGACCGGGGCCAGCGGGGTGGGGAAGGGTACGGTGCGGGCCAAGGTGTTGGAGCGCACCCGCCTCTTCTACTCCATCTCCATGACCACCCGTTCCCCAAGGCCCGGGGAGCGGGACGGGGTGGACTACTACTTCGTGGACCGCCCCACCTTTGAGGCCCTCCTTGCCCAGGACGGCTTTCTGGAGTACGCCGAGTACGTGGGCCACCTCTACGGCACCCCCAGGGCCCCGGTGGAGCGGGCCCTGGCCCGGGGGGAGGACGTCCTCTTGGAGATTGAGGTGCAAGGGGCCTTGCAGGTGCGCAAGAAGGTGCCGGAGGCGGTCCTCATCTTCCTGCTTCCCCCGTCCCTCTCCGAGCTCAAGCGCCGCCTGGTCTACCGGGGAAAGGATAGCCCGGAGAAGATCGCCAAGCGCTTGGCGCAGGCGGAGTGGGAGATCCAAAACGCCCACCTCTTTGACTACGTGGTGGTGAACGATGTCCTGGAGGAGGCGGTGGCGGACTTCTTGGCCATCCTCACCGCCGAAAGGCGGCGCACCCCTCGGATGGCCTGGGCCCTCCAGAAGGCTTTGGAGCGGGACCCGGACCTGGAAAGCGAACTGGACGAGATTCTAAGGAGGAACCATGGCGGAACCGGGCATTGACAAGCTTTTCGGTATGGTGGATTCCAAGTACCGCCTCACCGTGGTGGTGGCCAAGCGGGCGCAACAGCTTTTGCGCCACCGCTTCAAGAACACGGTGTTGGAACCGGAGGAGAGGCCCAAGATGCGGACCCTCGAGGGTCTCTTTGACGACCCTAACCCCGTGACCTGGGCCATGAAGGAGCTCCACACCGGCCGGCTGGTCTTCGGGGAGAACCTGGTCCCCGAGGACCGGCTGCAGAAGGAGATGGAAAAGCTTTACCCCGTGGAAGAGGAGGGCTAGGTGGCCCGGGTCCTGGTGGCGGCGAGCGGAGGGGTGGCGGCCATCAAGGTGCCCCACCTCCTCCGCCTCCTCCGCCAGGCGGGGCACGAGGTGCGGGTCCTCGCCACCCCCCGGGCCTTGGCCTTTGTCACCCCCCTTTCCCTGGCGGTGGCCGCCGGGGGGGAGGTGGCCACGGAGGAGGCTTGGTTCCAACCCCACGGCCGGGCCCTCCACATAGAGCTCGCCCGCTGGGCCGAGGTGGTCCTGGTGGCCCCCGCCACCGCCGACGCCCTGGCCAAGGCGGCCCTGGGCCTGGCGGATGACCTTCTTTCCGCCACCCTCCTCGCCGGGGCCAAGCGGGTGGCCTGGGCCCCGGCCATGAACGAGGCCATGTGGCTCGCTCCCCAGACCCAAGGCCACGTAGAGCGGCTCAAGGCCTTGGGCCACGCCTTCTTCGGCCCCGCCCACGGCCCCCTGGCCGCGGTGGGGGAAGGGGAGGGGTGGGGGCGGATGCTGGAGCCGGAAGCGCTTTTGGAGCGCTTGGAGGCCCTGCTCACCCCCAAGGACCTCCAGGGCCTTAGGCTCGTGGTTTCCGCCGGGCCCACCCGGGAGTATTTGGACCCCGTGCGTTTCCTCTCCAACCCTTCCTCGGGGCGCATGGGATACGCCGTGGCCGAGGCGGCCCGGGATAGGGGGGCGGAGGTGGTCCTGGTGGCGGGGCCCACCGCTCTCCCCGACCCTTGGGGGGTCAAGGTGGTGCGGGTGGAAAGCGCCTTGGAGATGCGGGAGGCCATCCTGGCCCACTACCCTTGGGCCGAGGCAGTGGTCATGGCGGCGGCGGTGGCCGACTACCGCCCCGAGACCACCCTGGCCGACAAGGAGCCCAAGGTGGAGGCGGAACGGGTCCTTCGCCTGGTGCCCAACCCCGACATCCTCAAGGAGCTCGGGGAAAGGAAAGGGGACAGGGTCTTGGTGGGCTTCGCCATGGAAACCCGGGAGGGGTTGGAAAGGGCCCGGGGGAAGCTTGTCCGCAAGAACCTGGACCTCATCGTCCTGAACTGGGTAAACCGGGAGGGGGTGGGGTTTGGGAGCCTGGAAAACGAGGTGGTCCTCCTCCTGAGGGACGGGCGGGTCATAGAGCTTCCCCGGATGCCCAAGCGCCAGGTGGCCCACCGTATACTGGATTTCGTCAAAGAGTTTTGGAAAGCCTAACGGGGTGAGTATGCGCAGCAAGGCCGAGCGGCACCGCGCGATACAGGAGATCGTGAGCCGGGAGGAGATCGGCACCCAGAAGGAGTTGGTGGAGCGCCTGCGGCAGCTAGGCTTTGAGGTGACCCAGGCCACGGTGAGCCGGGATATCGCCGAGCTCCGCCTGGCCCGCATCGCCTTGGGCAAGGGGCGGCACAAGTACGCCCTACCTTCCGTGGAGCTTCCCGAGGACGTTTACGAGGAGCTCAAACGGCAGTTCGGCCTTTTCGTCAAGGACGTGGACCGGGGTGGGAACATCCTGGTGGTGAAGACCGCCGAGGGGCACGCCTCGGGGATCGCCCTCCTCCTAGACCGCCTGAAGCGGGACGAGATCGTGGGCACCTTGGCGGGGGAGGACACCATCCTGGTGGTGGCCCGTACGGAGCCGGAGGCCAAGGCCTTGGAGGAGGAGCTCGGGGAGTTGCTCTTGGCGGGCAGGGCCCTCAAGGGAGGGGCATAGGGCCCAAGGTCCCAAGTGGTTGAACTCTTTCTCAAGTCTTTCCTCACCCTCTTCGTGGTCATGGACCCGGTGGGGCTGGTTCCCGTCTTCTTGGCCTTGGCGGGGGACCGCCCCCCGAAGAAGCAGGCCCAGATCGCCGCCAGGGCGGTGCTGGTGGCGGGGGGGCTTCTCGTGGCCTTTTTCTTCTTCGGAAGGGGGCTTTTGGCGCATCTCGGGATTAGCCTCGAGGCCCTCCGCATCGCCGGGGGCATCCTCCTCTTCCGCATCGCCACCGAAATGGTCTTCGCCCACCACGAACGGGAAACCGAAGAGGAAAAGGACGAGGCCCTGGTCCGGGCGGACATCTCCGTCTTCCCCTTGGCCATCCCCCTTATCGCCGGGCCCGGGGCCTTGGCCAGCGTTCTCATCCTGGGCGGGGAGGCCCGGATGGTGGTGGGGGGGTGGGCGGTGGTCCTCTTTAGCGCCTTTCTGGTGCTCCTTCTGGCCTACCTCTTTTTACGGGCCGCTTCCGGGATACGCCGGGCCCTGGGGCGCACGGGGGTGAACGTGGTGACCCGGGTGCTGGGCCTTCTGCTTGCTGCCCTTGCGGTGCAGTACGTGGCCGACGGGGTTAAGGGCCTCCTTTAGCCCGGTACATGCGGCGGTCCGCCTCCCGCAAAAGGGCCTCCAGG
Source organism: Thermus hydrothermalis (assembly GCF_022760925.1). Classification (NCBI taxonomy): domain Bacteria; kingdom Thermotogati; phylum Deinococcota; class Deinococci; order Thermales; family Thermaceae; genus Thermus; species Thermus hydrothermalis. The sequence goes on from NZ_JAKTNT010000018.1 coordinate 20,053, forward strand.
TCCTCGCCTTCCACCTCCACCCCGCCCGCCGCCACCCCGTAGGGGAGGCTTTGCCGCAGCCGGGCGATGAGGGCGGGGATTTCCTCCTGGGAAAGGCCCAGGTGGAGGCTCACGAACTCGTCCCCCCCCACCCGGAAGGCCAGGTCCCGGCGGCGGGAGAGGTTTTTCAGGGCCTGGGCCAGGGCTTTCAAGGCCTGGTCCCCGGCGGCGTGCCCTTCCCGGTCGTTTAGGGTCTTAAGGCCGTTCAGGTCCCAGTAGATGAGGGCCAAGGGCTCTCCCAGGGCCTGGGCCTCGGCGCGGAGCTTGGGGAAGGTTTCTTCTAGCGCCCGGCGGTTTCCCAAGCCCGTGAGGGGGTCGGTGCGGGCCGCCCTTTCCAGGGCCTGGCGCTCCTTCAAGGCCTTGAGGAGGAGGGCGGCTTCCAGGGCGAAGGCCTGGGCCAATTCTAGAGAAAGGGGGGTAAAGGCCTCGGGGTCGCGGAAGTTGTCCAGGTTCATGGCCGCCAGCACCTCGCCCTCGAGGACGATGGGCAGGCCCAAGGTGGCCTGGATTTCCAAGAGGCGGCCGTGCTCAAAAAAGGCGGGCCGGGCCTCCACGGTGCTCAGGCTGGAGAGGTGGCGGATCTCAGGTCCTTTGAGCACCCGGGGGCGGCCCCTGAGCCAGTTGTCCACCCCAAGCCCGTACCAGGCGAGCTCCTCCTCCAAGGAGGTGCGGGCCCCCAGGAGGGCTTCGGAGAAACCCTCCTGGGCCACCAGGTAAAAGTACCCTCCTTCCCGAAGCAAAATGCTCCCCGCTTCCGCCCCGGGCACCGCAGCCACCGCTTCCCGGATCAGGTCCTGCAAAAGCCCCTCGGGCTCCTCGTGCTGCAAAAGCCCCCGCAACACCTTAAGAAGCCCCTTGTAAGCCCGGGCCTGCACCGAGAGGTCCGTGGTTTCCAGGAGAAGGAGGTAGGTCCCCGTGGGGGACGGGAGGCGGGCTACCCGGTAGCTCCTCTCCCCATGGACCAGGGTGTCCCCTTCGGGTAGGGGTAGGTCTTGGGCCAGGGCGTTCCGCTCCACCCTCCCCTCCTGCAGGTGGAAGACCGGGTAGGGGGCTTCCATGGGGTTCATCGCGCCTCCAGGAGGAGCCTGGCGTGGGAGAGGGCGGCCTCGGTGTACTGGCCCGAGAGGAGGCGGGCGAGCTCCCGCACCCTTTCCTCCCCCTCCAGCACCTCCACCCGCACCTCCCCCTCTTCCTTCACCACCTTAAGGTGGCGGTGGGCCCGGGCGGCCACCTGGGGCAGGTGGGTCACCACCAGGACCTGGCGCTTTTCCCCCAGGCGGGCGAGGCGCTCGGCGAGCTTCCAGGCGGTTTCCCCGCCCACCCCGGTGTCCATCTCGTCAAAGACCACCGTGGGGGCCTCGGCCCCGGTGAGGAGGGCGAGGGAGAGGGCGATGCGGGAAAGCTCCCCCCCGCTGGCGGCGGAGAGGGGGGAGAGGGGTAGGCGGGGATGGGCGGCGAAGCGAAAGGCCACCTCCTCCAGGCCAAAGGCCCCGGGCTCGGGCAAGGGGGTGAGGGCCACCTGGAAGCGGGCCTGGGGGAGGCCTAAGGCGGCGAGCTCCTCCTCCATGGCCCGGGCGAGCTTCTTGGCCGCCCCTTGCCGGGCCTGGCTTAGCTCCGCCCCTAGCCGGAGGAGCGTTTCTTCTGCCTTCAGGAGGTCCTTTCGCACCTCAAAAAGGCGTTCCTCACCCCCTTCCAAGGCGGCAAGCTCCGCCTTGGCCCGCTCCCCGTGGGCCAGGACCTCCTCCAGGGTGGGGCCGTACTTGCGCTTGAGGCGCTCCAGGAGGGCGAGGCGTTCCTCCAGTTGGGCCAGGCGGCCAGGGTCGGCCTCGAGGCCCTCCAAGTACGCCTCTAGCTCCCGCGCCACCGCCTCCGCCCCCTCCAGGGCGGCCTCCAGGTCCTTGGCCAGGGCCTCCAGGGCGGGGTCGTACCGCCCCCCCTGGCGAAGCTCCCGCACGGCGTTTTCCCAAGGGGAAAGCCCCTCTTCGGTGAGGAGCGCATAGGCCTTCCCCGCCCGTTCCCGCAAGGTTTCCAGGTGCCGTAGGCGCCGGGCCTCCTCCTCCAGCTCTAGGTCTTCCCCGGGACGGGGCTTGGCCTCTTGGATTTCCCGGAGTTGGAAGCGCAGGAGGTCTTCCCGCTCGCTTTTGGCCCGCAGGGCCTCCTCCAGGGCCTCTTTTTCCTGAAGGAGAGCCTGGTAGCGGGCGTGGGCTTCCCGGTAGGCCTGGAGGTGGCCGGGGGGGAGGAGGGCGTCCAGGAGCTCCCGCTGGCGCCTGGGGGAAAGCAGGGCCAAGGCGGCGTGTTGCGCATGGAGGGAGAGCCAGCGTTCCGCCTCCTCCTGGAGTTCCCTCAGGCTCACCACCTCCCCGTCTATGCGGGGCGTGGAGCGGACCCCCACCCTTCGGGAAAGCACCCGCTCCCCTTCCCCCTGGAAGAAGGCGGTGACCAGGAGGCTATCCCCATAGGGCCCGATAAGCCCCTCGGCCCGCTCCCCCAAAAGGAGGGCCAAGGCGTCCACCAGGAGGCTTTTCCCGGCCCCCGTTTCCCCGGTGAGGACGTTGAGACCGGGGGCGAGCTCCAGGGTGGCCTCGCGGATGGCGGCGAGGTTTTTCACCTCGAGGCGGACGAGCATCTTCTCCCATTGTAAAGGCGTGGGGGTGCTAGGCTAGGGTGATGCGGTCGCGCCCCGTTTCCTTGGCCCGGAGGAGGGCGTAATCGGCTTTGAGCACCCACTCCTCCACCTCCTCTAGCCCATTGGGTGTCTTGCCGCCTGCTATCCCTGCGGAAAGGGTTAAAGGGTAGGGGATAGGTTCCACCTTCTGGGCGCGGAAGCGGGATCGGATCCGCTCCACCACTTCCATGGCTGCCCGCTGGTCTGCGCCGTAGAGAAGCAGGAGAAATTCCTCGCCACCATAGCGCACCGCCACGTCTTCTCGGCGAAGGCTTCCTTGGAGGATGCGGCCTAGGGCCTTGAGCACTTGGTCTCCCACAGCGTGGCCGAAGGCGTCGTTGATGCGCTTGAAGTGGTCAATATCCAGTAGGGCAACGCTTAGGGGATTATGGTAACGCCTGGTTAGGGAAAGGAGCTTGGGGAGCTCTACCTCGAGGCCCCGGCGGTTGAGAAGCCCGGTGAGGGGATCGGTCAGCGCCAAGGTACCCCACTCCACCTGCTTGAGCACTTGGCGAAGCCGCTCGCCTAGGAGAGAGAGCAAGCCTTCGGGAAGAGGTTCTTTAGGAGGTTTTCGGAGGTATAGGTGGGCGGATTCCCCGTTCATAGGTACCTTTAGGCTATAGGGGGTGCGGAGCCCCACAAGCCCTCGCCTGCTGAGGACCTCGAGGCCCACCGCTTCGGGGATCAAGGTGCGGGTGGCTTCCAATGCGCCTATTAGGACTGCTTCGGGGCTAAGGGTTTGGGTGATCCGGGGAGTAAGGCGAGCAAGCTCCCTCAGAAATCGTATCCAGCGCAAGTTCTTTTCTTCCGTGCGCTTCCATTCCAGGTGGTGCGCATAAAGGAGACCCAAAGACCCCACTATCCCCCCGTAGAGGGCCAGTATGCGCATGGCTATTGGAAAATTGTCTACGAAAAAGAGGATGGGATACACAAACAAACCGCTTAAGGCCAAAGCTTGGTAGGTGAAGGAAGGCTCTCCCTGGGGAGTTCTAGCTATCCCAATCGCTAAGAACACGTAACCTAGGGTTCTTAAAAGGTGGAGGGGGTCTCCGGTTTGGCCTTGCGTATAAGGGGAGGCCATACCTTCGGTGAGGAGGAAAAGTAACCCTACGCCCCATAGAGACCTGTCATCGGGTCCTGTATGAAAAAGCGTTTCTAATTTGGGAAGGACCAGGAAGAGAAGCGCGAGGTTCCAAGCAATGTAAAGCGCATTCAAGCCAAGCCCCGCTTGCGCTAGAACCTCTATTCCCAAAAGCCCTAGAGGAAGCAGAAAAAGGGTTATGCGAGGTGGGTGGCCTGGTACTTGTAGGATGCCTAGGGCTAGGCTAACGTAACCCAGAAGAGCGAAAAGGGTTTCTAAGAGAACTCGTTGCGTACTATCTAAGAAAAGTTCCAGGCTTCCCACCGCATCGCTGAAACCAAAAAAGAGGAGGCTAAGACCCCAAAAGGGCTTTCTACGGGTGAGAAGGTATCCTCCAGCAGCTAACCCTACCCAGGGAAGGAGGGTGTGTTCGCTCCAGAATGAAGTGCGAGGCGAAAGACCGAGGATAACGAGAAGCAGAAGGCTCAACCCCAAGTAAGCCACAAGCCCAGTTTAAACCCGGGTGTTCCCTTGGGAGCGGTTATCCGCCCTTGGCAATTGGCAAGGGCTGGACCTCCTCGTGGGTGGTTGCAGGCTTTGGAGGGAGCGGGTAGACTGAACCTCTGGGGCTGATGCCCCTCGTTTTGGGGCCCCATCGTCTAGCGGTCAGGACGCGGCCCTCTCAAGGCCGAAACGGGGGTTCGATTCCCCCTGGGGTCACCACGGGCGGCTAGCTCAGTTGGTCAGAGCGCTCGCCTTACAAGCGAGAGGTCAGAGGTTCAAATCCTCTGCCGCCCACCACCATAAAAAGCCAAAACTCCCCGCCTTGATAGTAGGACGGGGAGTTTCTTTTATAGATCCATTCTGCATCTCTTGGAAGAGATGTCGTTGCTCACGCTTAAGAGAGCATTGTCTTGCGGGCTTTCCCTAACACATCGCCAGGCATACCCGGACGATAGTAGGATCCATTATTGGGTGGGGTGTTGGCGGGGCTTCCCTCAGGGTCCGCGACCCCGCTTTCCAAAGCCGTTGCCTCTCTTTTTAGTCTTTCTTCCATCCCCTCGAGGGCCTCTTGTGCGCAGAAGCACAAGGTGTTCCCGCAATCTCCTTCTTCGGGGGTCTATACCGCTTCCGGGGTGTGGGGGCAAAGTACTTGTCGGGGGCTTCCATCCCGAGTGCCAGTATGTGGCTGCCTTTTTACGCCGGCGAGTTTATCCTGCCCTTCGGGTAAGGTGGTGTATCTTTTAGGAAGGCGTCGCGCGTTTGCTTGAAGAATGTTTGGTCTGTTTGCGCAGGGGAAAGCGAGGAAAGGGGTAGGCGGAGAGGCGAGGTGAGTGTTCTTTCTCTGGGTTCCTTCGTCCGCTATAGGGGGCGGGACTGGGTTTTGGTAGCCCGTCAAGGGGACATTCTTGACTTGCGTCCTCTGATGTCCCGCAGGGATGCTGGGGTATGGGTTCATCTTGGCCTGGTGGAAGCCGTTCAGAAGGTTCTTCCTCACGAAGCGCTCGTACCCTTGGGGTTCCCGAAGGCCCCGCCTAAACCCGTGGGGGGAGACCTTTGCGTTGAACAGGGTGAGGAAAACCTGATTGCGGCTGTAAAGGGCTTTGTTGGAGACCTCGGCACGGGCTTCCTCCGGGGTCCTGACGGAAGGGTTTTGGCCCAAGACCCGGAGGCGCTTTACCGCGACCTCCTGCGCATCGCCTACCGCATTCTTTTCCTCCTAGTGGCGGAGGCACGAGGGGTCCTGGGAGGGAATGAACTCTACCGCCGATCCTTCTCCCCCCACCGCCTCCTGGACCTTTCCACCGACAAGGAGGCCTACACGGAGGATTACGACCTCTGGCTTGGTCTCAAGACCCTGTTCCGGCTCCTGAGGGAGCCGGGACTCCTCGTGGGGACCGAGCCCGCCGCCAAGATCCTGGGCTTGGACGTCCTGAACGGCCACCTTTTTGAGCCCATCCCCCTCGAGGAGGGCCCGTATGCCGTGGACAACCGCCACCTCCTCCAGGCGTTCCACCATCTGGTCTTCTTCCGGGATGGGAAGGAAGGGCTCAAGCGCATCAACTACGCCGCTTTGGACGTGGAGGAACTGGGCTCGGTGTACGAAAGCCTTCTGGACCACACCCCGGTGGTGGAAGGACGAGGGGAAGAGCGCCGCTTCGCCTTCCAGTCGGGTACGCTGAGAAAGCGCACGGGGAGCTACTACACCCCGGAAGCCTTGGTGGACCTGGTCCTCCGGGAGACTTTGGACCCCGTGGTGGAGGAGCGCCTGAAGGCGGCGGGGGACGATCCCAAAGCCCGTGAGGAAGCCCTCCTCTCCCTCAAGATCCTGGACCCCGCTTCGGGGAGCGGGCACTTCCTCCTGGGGGTAGCCCGGAGGCTCGCCCGCCGCCTGGCCCAGGTGCGCACCGGGGAGGAGGAGCCCTCTCCCGAGGCGTACCGCCAGGCGGTGCGGGACGTGGTGGCGAACTGCCTCTACGCTGTGGACCTGAACCCCCTGGCGGTGGAGCTTTGCCGGGTAGCCCTCTGGATGGAAAGCCACGTGCCAGGTAAGCCCCTCACCTTCCTGGTCCACCGCGTGAAGTGCGGCAACTCCCTGGTGGGCGTTCTGGATCCCGAGGTGCTGGCGGAGGGGATACCCGAGGAAGCCTTTACCCCCAAGAAAGGGGACGCCAAGGAGGTAGCGGCCTCCCTCAAGAAGGAGAACCGCTGCCAGCGGGAGGGGGAGCAGACCCTCTTTACTCCCCCTAGGGAAAGCGTTCTAAAAGAGGAGCGAGAAAACCTTGTCAAACTCCTTCAAGAGTTCGCCCAGCTCCCCGAGAACTGCCCGCAGGAGGTGGTGGCCAAGGCTCGTTTTTACGAGGCGCTCAGGGAGAAGGATGCCTGGCGAAGGCTCAAGCTCGCCTCGGACCTCTGGACGGCGGCCTTCTTCCAACGGCTTGAGGGCAAGGGCCCCTTCATCACCACGGAAGCGGTGTGGCGGGCCCTGGAGGATGGGGTGGACCCCGCCCTAAGCGAGCTCGCCGAGGAACTTGCAAGGCGCCACCGCTTCTTCCACTGGTGGCTGGAGTTCCCCGAGGTCTTCGCCCAAGGGGGGTTTGACGTGGTGTTGGGGAACCCGCCTTGGACTCGCTTGCGAGAAGAGGAGGGCATGACCCGCTTTCTCAGGGCTTCGGGCCGTTTTCCCTTAACGGGTAAAGGGGCGAACACCTACCAATTTTTTACCGAGCTCGCTCGTTCCTTATGCCGTCCTGGTGGCTTCTGTGGGCTTTTGGTGCCCACCGGTTTGGCCACGGACTCGGGTAGCCTGAGCCTCTTTCGGGATCTGGTGCTAAAGGGAACGCTCCGAACCGTTTATGACTTTGAAAACCGAAAAGGGTTTTTCCCGGAGGTGGATAGCCGTTTTCGGTTTGCCCTGGTGGCCTTTGAGGGGGGAGGGCAAAGCTCTAACGCCAGAAGCAAAGGGGCCAGGATGGCCTTTTTCCTGAAGGAGCCCGAAGAAGCTCGGGATGAAAAGCGTTCTTTGACGCTATCCGCAGAGGATATTGCCCTTTTCAACCCGAACACATGCACGCTTCCCCTCTTCCGCACCCCCCAGGATGCGGAACTCGCCCGCCACCTTTACCGGGTGGCTGGCGTTTTCTATAAGGAGGCGCCTAAAGAAGACCCCTGGAAGATTCGTTTGGGGTTGCTTATGCCTCTAGAACACAATTCTCCCTTCCTGCGCTCCCCGCAAAGCCTGAAGGGGGCAAAGCGGTTTGGTCACCGCTTGGACCTGGAAGGGGAACCCTATGTGCCCTTTTGGGAAGCGAAGATGTTTCACCAGTACAACCATCGCTATGCGGACTACGCCTCGGGGGAGATCCAACCCCTATCGCCTACGGCCCTTTCTGACCCTACGTACTCGGTCACGCCGGCCTACTACCTCCCGGAAGGCTTTGTGGAGGAGCGCCTTTCCCATCTGGAAGGTGCTCGCTTTCCCAGGCGGCGGTGGCTCCTCGCCTTTCGCAACGTGGCTCGCGCCACCGATGAGCGCACGGTGATTTTCACCGTTCTTCCCCGCCTAGGGGTGGGGGGAAAGGCCCCCTTGCTCCTTTCCTCCGAGCCAAGCTTCCGCATCCTCACCCTCCTGGCAAACCTGAATGGTTTGGTGTTGGACTATGCCGCCCGCCAAAAAGTGGGCGCCACGGACTTGAGCTTCCACTACCTCAAGCAGTTCCCCGTCCTCCCCCCCGACCGCTACACGGAAGAGGACCTCCGCTTCCTCGTCCCCCGGGTCCTGGAGCTCGTCTACACCGCCTGGGACTTAGCCCCCTTAGCCCAGGACGTTTGGGAAGAGGCGGACGAAGACCTCCGGGAAGCCATCAGGCGCTGGCGAGAGGAAGCCCCGGCGCACCTGGACAAGCCCCCCGCGTGGCTCGAGGGCCCCTACCCCTTCCCGCCCTTCCAATGGGACGAAGAGAGGCGGGCTAGGCTCCGGGCCGAACTGGACGCCTACTACGCCAGGCTTTACGGCCTAAACCGCAAGCAACTCCGCTACATCCTGGACCCTCAGGACCTCACGGAAGGGGAGCTTAAGGACATCCTTTCCGATTACGAGGAAGTGGAAGACCCCCTGGACGAAGCGGCTTACCGCAAGCGGCGGGAAAGGAGCCGTTTTCCCGGGGAAACCTTCCGGGTGCTCAGGGAAAAGGAGATAAAGCGCTACGGGGAGTACCGCACCCGTAGGCTTGTATTGGAGGCGTGGGAAAGACTCAGCTAAACCTGGCCCGGGGTCTTTTGCGCCTCGAGGCGGCAGGAGGCAGTTGTTTAACCCCCCGGGGTTAGCGCTAGATGCTCTAGCGCTTCACGCAAGGCCTCAATGCCCTTCAAGAACTCCGGGACCTCCACGTGCTCGTAAGGGGTGTGGTCCAGGGTGGAGTCCCCGGGGCCGTAGGCCACCATGGGCACCTTCCAGTGGGGCGCCAGGACGTTCATGTCGCTGGTCCCCGTCTTTAGCTTGAAGACGGGCTTGCCCCCGGCCTTGCGGATGCCCTGGCGCAAGGCCCGGGTCAGGGGGGTGTCCTTGGGGCCCAGGTAGGGCACCTCCCGCCCGAAGAACTCTAGCTCAATGGTGGGGGGGGCGTAGGCCGTGAGGTGGCGGATGGCCTCCTCCGGGGGAAGCCTCGGGGGGAGGCGTAGGTCAAAGAACATCTCCGCCACCTGCTTGAGCTCGGCGGGCTGGATCCGGAAGTCCCGGAGGGTGTACTGCACCTGGTCAAAGGGGCGCTGGCCCACGTTCATGGCCTCGGCCCAGGCCTTGATGGCCACGAAGTAGCTGATGAGCTCCTCGGCGGCGTTGGGCTCGTGGTGGGCGGAGTGGAAGTTGTCCTTTTCCCGCCTCGCCTTCACCAAGAGCCTTCCCTTGTACCCCAGGGTGATGCCCTCCCACCCCGAGGGCTCCCCGATAACCACGTAGTCCGGCTTGAGGCGCGGGGCCACGAAGCGGGCACCCTTGGAGCTCGGCGCCTCCTCCTCCGTGGCCCCCACCAGGTGGACGGTGAGGCGCCTTCTCGCCTCCTCGGAAAGCCCCGCAGCGGCGAAGATCATGGCCACGAAGGGGCCCTTGGCGTCCACCGCCCCGCGGCCGAAGAGCTTGTCCCCCTCTAGCCGCACGGGCACCACCCCGGGCACGGTGTCAATGTGCCCCAGGAGGACCACCTGGACGGGGCCTTCCCCTATCTGGCCCCGGGCGTTGTCCGCCTCGTCCACGAACCCCTTGAGCCCGAGCCTTTCCATCCCCTCCGCCAGGTATTCCGCCACCAACCGCTCCTGGCCGGAGGGGGAGGGGATCTCCAGGGCCCCCTTGAGGAACTCCACGGGGTCTAAGGCCATCATGCCAGGACTTCGCGCACCGCCTCCACCACCCTTTCCAGGTCCTCCTTCTCAATGACGAGGGGCGGCAGGAAGCGGATCACCGTGGGCCCTGCCTGGAGGGTGAGGATGCGGTGCTCCTTCTCCAGGCGCTCAATGTAGGGGGCCGCCTTCTCCTTAAGCTCCAGGCCCACCATGAGGCCCAGGCCCCGCACCTCCCGGATCTTGGGGGAGGGGATCTCCCTAAGCTTTTCCATGAACCAGGGGCCAAGCTCCGCCGCCCGCTCCCAAAGCCGCGTGCGCTCCAGGTAGCGCAGGGCCGCTACCCCGGCGGCCATGGCCAGGGGGTTGCCGCCAAAGGTGGTGCCGTGGCCGCCCTTGGGCATGCTCTTCGCCACCTCCTCCCGCATCACCGCCACGCCCAAGGGCACCCCGCCCCCGATGGCCTTGGCCAGGGTGAGGATGTCGGGCACGATCCCGTAGTGCTCAAAGGCGAAGCGCTTGCCCGTGCGGCCCATGCCGGTCTGGATCTCGTCCAGGATGAGGAGGGCGCCCTTTTCCTGGGTAATCTCCCGCGCCGCTTGGAGGAACTCCCTCGTGGCCGGGCGCACTCCCCCTTCCCCTTGCACGGGCTCGAGGATGACCGCCGCCGTTTCCTCGTCCACCGCCTGCCTAAGCGCCTCCACGTCGTTGTAGGGGACGAAGGCCACGGGCTCCACCAGGGGCAGGAAGGGCTCCCGGTACTTGGGCTCCCAGGTGACGGAGAGGCTTCCCATGGTCCTTCCGGAGAAGCCCCGCATGGCGGCCACGAACTTCTTCCGCCCCGTGTGGGCCCGGGCAAACTTGAGGGCCGCCTCGTTGGCCTCGGTGCCGGAGTTCACCGGGAAGACCCGGTTGAGCTCAGGGGGGAGGAGGGCGACCAGGGTGCGGTAGAACTCCCCCCGCATGGGGGTGGGGAGGGTCTGGGGCATGCTCATGAGGGTTTCCGCCTGCCGCTTCACCGCCTCCACCACCTCGGGGTTGCTGTGGCCTAGGTTGGCCACCCCGTAGCCGCCCACGCAGTCTATGTAGGCGTTGCCCTCGGCGTCCCACACCTTGGCTCCCTGGCCCCGGACCAGGAGGAGGCGGTGCTTGGTGTAGACCCCGGTGTCCAGGGTGAGCTCGGCTTCCAGAAGCGCCTGCCAGTCCTCTTTCACCATACGTGCCCCCCGCAAAGAAAAGCTCCCGGGGCGGGCCCGGGAAGCCAGGCTTCCCAGGCCCCGTTAGGTTTTGCCCCGGGCGGCCATCTCTCTTCCAGGGTAGGGGGCTTGCCCCCCGGTGTCAACGGGATAGACTTGGGGGCGTGCTGGCCTACGTGGGGCTGGGTTCCAACCTGGGGGACCGGGCGGGCTACCTCTTGGCCGCCGTGTCCCTCCTCTCCCGCCTGCCCAAGACCCGTCTTCTCCGCCTTTCTCCCGTGTACGAGACGGCGCCCGTGGGCCCCCCGCAACCCCCCTATTTGAACCTGGTGGCGGAGTTGGACACGGGTTTGGACCCCAGGGAGCTCCTCCAGGCCCTCCTGGAGGTGGAAAGGGCCCTGGGCCGGGAGCGCAAGGAGCGCTGGGGCCCGAGGACCATTGACCTGGACCTCCTCCTCTACGGGGATCTGGTCCTGGAGGAGGAAGGGCTTCAGGTGCCTCACCCGAGGCTCCACGAGCGGGCCTTCGTCTTGGTGCCCCTTCTGGACCTCCTCCCCGAGGGGCGGCACCCGGTGCTGGGGGTACGCTTCGCCGAGCTCTTGGCGGCCCTTGACGCCTCCGGGGTTTCGCCCCTTGTGCTATAGTGGGGGCATCGCGGGCAGGACCGCGCGAGGAGAAGGAAAGTGGAGATAGAAGCGGGAAGCATCGTGGAAGGCCGCGTGGTGCGGGTGACGGATTTTGGCGCCTTTGTGGAGCTGCCGGGCGGGGAGCAGGGGCTCGTGCACATCTCCCAGATCGCCCACGAGTTCGTGAAGAACGTCCGGGATTTCCTCAACGAGGGGGACATCGTGCAGGTGATGGTGAAGGGCCGGGACGCCAAGGGGCGGCTGGACCTTTCCATCAAGGACCTGACCCCGGCCCCCGAGGGGGCGCCCCCGCCCCGGCCCAGGCGGCTCCCAAAGCAGTCCCCGGAGTTTGAGAACAAGCTCAAGAGCTTCCTCCGGGGTACCGGGGGGTTCGGCGGCGGGAAGGGCAAGAAGGGCGGCCGCAAGAAGCGTTAGCGCCCAAACGGGGCCCCGGGGGGTTTATCCCTCCGGGGCTTTGCCGTAGAGTAGGGGGGTATGGCGAAGCCCCTCGAGGTCACCGACCAGAACTTTGACGAGCTCTTAGGCGGTCACCCCTTGGTCCTCGTGGACTTCTGGGCGGAGTGGTGCGCCCCTTGCCGCATGATCGCCCCCATCCTGGAAGAGCTGGCCCAGGAGTACGAGGGCAAGCTGGTGGTGGCCAAGCTGGACGTGGACGAGAACCCCAAGACGGCCATGCGCTTTCGGGTGATGAGCATCCCCACGGTGATCCTCTTCAAGAACGGCCAGCCCGTGGAGGTCCTGGTGGGGGCCCAGCCCAAGCGCAACTTCCAGGCCAAGATAGAGAAGCACCTGCCCCAGGCATGAGGATCGCCCTGGACGCCATGGGGGGGGACCGGGCCCCGGAGGTCACGGTCCAAGGGGCCCTCTTGGCGGCCCAGGAGGGGGTGGAGGTCCTTTTGGTGGGGGAGGAAGGGCGCCTTAACGCCGAGCTTGCCCGCTTGGGGGGCCGCCTCCCCGTATACCACGCCCCGGACTGGATCCCCATGGAGGAGCACGCCACCGAGGTGCGGAAGCGCCGGCAAAGCTCCATCTGGGTGGCCCTGGAGCTCCTCAAGCGGGGCGAGGTGGAGGCCGTGGTCTCCATGGGCCACACCGGGGCTACCATGGCGGCGGCCCTCTTCGTCCTGGGGCGGGTGAAGGGAGTGGAGCGGCCCGCCCTTCTCGTGGAGTTCCCGAGCCTAAAGGGGCGCACCTTCCTCCTGGACGGGGGGGCCAACGCCGACTGCCGCCCCCCCTTCCTGGTGCAGTTCGCCGCCATGGGCCTGGCCTACGCCGAGGCGAGCGGCGTGCCAAGCCCCCGGGTGGGCCTCCTTTCCATCGGGGAAGAGGAGGGAAAGGGAAACGCCTTGGTCCAGGAGGCCTATCCCCTCCTCAAGGAAGCCCTGGGTCCCCGCTTTTTCGGCAACGTGGAAGGGCGGGACATCTTCTTGGGCACGGCGGAGGTGGTGGTCACGGACGGCTTCACGGGCAACGTGGCCCTGAAGCTGGCGGAAGGGGAGGCCAAGGTCCTCTTCACCTGGATTAAGGAGGCCTTCGCCTCGAGCCCCTGGGCGAGGCTGGGGGCCCTCCTGGCCCGGGGCGCTTTGCGCCGGGTGAAGGAGCGGGTGGACCCCTCCCAGTACGGGGCCATGCCCCTTCTCGGGGTGGAGGGGGCGGTCTTCATCGGCCACGGCTCGGCGGACGCCCTGGCGGTGAAAAACGCCCTCCTGAGGGCCAAGGCCCTGGTGGAGGCGGGGCTTCTTGCGCGGGTGCGGGAGGCTTTGGCCGCCCTACACGTCTAGGATCACCCGGGCCCGCCACCTTCCCCCTTCCTGGCCCACGTGGAGGCCGTGGAAGGTGGCGCTCTTCACCTCCCCTTGGAAGCCGAAGGCTTCCTGGAAGGGCTCGCCCTGGAGGCTTGCCAGGAGGCGAAACCCCCCTTCCTCCGGGAGAACCCGCACCCGGGCCCTTCCGGGCACGAAGCCCTTGGTCTGGATGAGGTAGATGAGCTCGTTCAGGTAGCGCACCAGGAGGGTGTCCAGGTCCTCCGCCCAAAGGGAAAGGCGCCGCCTCCTTTTGCCCCCTTCCGGCGGGTTTTGGAACATCACCGCCAAAAGCCCTTTTAGGGCGGCTTGGAAGAGGCCCTCGAGGCTTTCCGCCTCCACCTCAAAGCCGATGTCGGCGGTGTGGTCCAAAAGCCTCACCACCATGGCCCCTCCACCAGGCCCTTTTCCCCCACCACGTGGAAGGTTTCCGTCCAGAGCCTCTCCGGGTGCCGCTCCAGGAAGGCGAGGACGGATAGGGCCTGGGTCCTGTGCTGGGCGATGGCCCTGAGCTTTTCCTTTAGGGCCCACTCGGGGAGGCGCAGGCGGTGGGTTGGGGGGTAGGGCCCTTCCGGGCGCACCATGTAGACCACCCGGGCGAGGCCCTGGGCCGCCCCTTGGGCGTAGCGGCTCGCCGCCACGTGGTCGGGGTGGCCGTTGATGCCGTCGGGGGGGAAGGTGACCACGAAGCGGGGCCTTAGGGTTTGGAGGCGGCTCCGGATGGCCTCCTCCGCCTCGGGGTGGTCCAAAAGGCCTTCCCCTTGGGCCTTCCCCCGCTCCCCCGCCCCCACCTCCCGGGGCAGGCCGTTGGGGAAGGAGAGGACCTCGAGGAAGTCCACCCGGAGGAGCTTTGCCGCCCGGGAGAGCTCCTCCGTGCGCACCTGGGGAAGGGCCTCTGGGGGGCAGAGGCCTAAGGTCCTCCCCGCCTCCCCCCGGGTGAGGGTGAGGATGCCCGTCCGAAGCCCCGCCGCCTTGGCCAAAAGGAGCGCCCCCCCGGCCCCGAAGCTCTCGTCGTCGGGGTGGGGGACCACCACCAGGAGGTCCAGCATCAGGGCATGGGGTGGGCGAGGGCCAGGGCCCGCACCGCCTCCCTAAGGGCTTCGGAGGGGCCTTCCGTGAGGGCCCGGTCCATGAGCTCTGCCACCAGGGGCATCTCCTCCGGGGTGAAGCCCCGGGTGGTGATGGCGGGGGTGCCCACGCGGATCCCCGAGGTGATGCGGGGAGGTTTGGGGTCAAAGGGGATGGCGTTCTTGTTCACGGTGATGCCCACGGCGTCCAGGCGCTCCTCCGCCTCCTTGCCCGTGAGGCCCTTGGGGCGGAGGTCCACCAGGAAGAGGTGGTTGTCCGTGCCCCCGGTGACGATGCGGTAGCCCCTCTTGGCAAGCTCCGCCGCCAGGCGCTGGGCGTTTTCCACCACGAGGCGGCTATACTCCTTGAACTCGGGCTGCATGGCCTCAAAGAAGGCCACCGCCTTCCCGGCGATGACGTGCTCCAGGGGGCCTCCTTGGATCCCAGGGAAGATGAGCTTGTCAATCTTTTTGCCCAACTCGGGGTCTTGGGAGAGGATCAGGCCCCCTCGAGGGCCCCGGAGGGTCTTGTGGGTGGTGCTGGTCACCACGTGGGCGTAGGGGACGGGGTTGGGGTGGAGCCCCGCCGCCACCAGCCCGGCGAAGTGGGCCATGTCCACCACCAAGTAGGCCCCCACCTCCTCGGCGATTTCCCGGAAGGCCTGGAAGTCCCAGAGGCGGGGGTAGGCGCTGGCCCCAGCCACGATCACCTTGGGGCGGTGTTCCCGGGCCAGGCGGCGCACCTCGTCCAGGTCTATGCGCTCGGTGTCGGGCCGCACCCCGTAGGAAACCACCTTGTAGAGCCTTCCGGAGAAGTTGACCTTGGCCCCGTGGGTCAGGTGCCCCCCGGCCGCCAGGTCCATGCCCAAGAGGGTGTCCCCGGGCTCCATTAGGGCCATGTAGACCGCCATGTTGGCCTGGGAGCCGGAGTGGGGCTGGACGTTGGCCCATTGGGCCCCGAAGAGGGCCTTGGCCCGCTCTATGGCCAGGGACTCCACCTGGTCAATGACCTCGCACCCCCCGTAGTACCGGGCCCCGGGGTAGCCCTCGGCGTACTTGTTGGTGAGGACGCTTCCCACCGCCTCCCGCACCTGCTTGGAGACGAAGTTCTCGCTGGCGATGAGCTCTAGGCCCTCCCGCTGCCTTTTTTCCTCCAGGGCGATGAGCTGGAAGAGGGTCTCGTCGCGGACGCTGGTGCCCACCATAGGGCGATTATAGGCCCTCCCTCCCTGCTAAGCTAAGGCCATGAAAGGGAACGCCTTCACCATCGTGAAGTGGGGGGCCCTCCTGGCCCTTGCCGTCTTGCTCCTCACCATCCTCCTCATCAACTTCACCACGAGCCGCGACCTGCCCGAGCTGGTGCGGGTCCAGGTGGAGCGGTACGCCGTGTGCAGTTACTGGTTTTTTGGCTGGCACCTGGCCTCCACCGGGGCCTTCGCCTTCGCCTTTTTGCTGGTGGGCTTGGTTTCGGGCTTCCTCCTGGGCTTCTTTCTGAGGCGGCGCTAGAGGAGTTCCAAGGCGAGCTTTTCCCCCTCCTCGGGGACGCCCGCCGGGTAGCGGCCGTTGAAGCAGGCGAGGCAGACGGGCCCCCCGATGGCCCGCTTGACCCCCTCCTCGGATAGGAAGGCCAGGGAGTCGGCCCCGATGTAGGCCCGTATCTCCTCCACGCTCTTCTGGGCGGCGATGAGCTCCTTGCGGGCCGCCGTGTCTATGCCGTAGTAGCAGGGGAAGCGGATGGGGGGGCTGGAGACGCGGAAGTGGACCTCCTTGGCCCCCGCCTCCTTGAGGAGGGCCACGATGTGGCGGCTGGTGGTGCCCCGCACGATGGAGTCGTCAATGAGCACCACCCGCTTGCCCTTCACCGCCGAGGTGGGGGAGAGCTTGAGCCGGGTTTTTAGGTCCCGAAGCTCCTGGGTGGGCTGGATGAAGGTGCGCCCGGCGTAGGGGTTCTTGTAGAGCCCGTACTCCAGGGGGAGGCCGCTTGCCCGGGCGTAGCCGATGGCGGCGCCAATCCCCGAGTCGGGGACGGGCACCACCATGTCCGCCTCCGCCGGGGCTTCCCGGAAGAGCTCCTCGCCCATCCGCACCCGGGCGGCGTAGGCCTCGGTGCCGTCCAGGAGGCTATCGGGCCGGGCGAAGTAGATCCATTCAAAGGCGCAAGGGGTGGGGTTTGGGGGAAGGCCTTGGAGGCTTCTTAGCTCCCCCTCCTCCACCCAGACCACCTCCCCGGGCCGCACGTCCCGCAGGTACTCCGCCCCGAGGAGGGCGAGGGCCGGGGGCTCGGAGGCGAAGGCGTAGCCCCAGGGGGCCTTGCCGATGGCGAGGGGCCGCACCCCGTGGGGGTCCCTGAGGGCGAGGAGGGTCTTGCGGTCCATGAGGAGGATGGAGTACCCCCCTTCCAGGCGCCGCATGGCCTCGAGGGCCGCCTCGGGGAGGGAGAGGTGGGAAAGCCTAGCCAGGAGGAGGAGCATGACCTCGGTGTCCGAGGTGCTCTGGAAGGTGGCCCCCTCCTGGAGGAGGCGGTCGCGGAGGGGCTTGGCGTTTACAAAGTTGCCGTTGTGGGCGATGGCCAAGACCCCGTGGGCGGTGCGGGCGGTGAGGGGTTGGGCGTTGAAGCGGAGGTTGGAGCCCGTGGTGGAGTAGCGGGTGTGGGCGAGGCCGAGCCGGGCCCCGGGCAGGCGGAGCTTTCCCAGGCGCTCCTCGGTGAAGACCTGGTTCACGAGGCCCAGGTCCTTTTCCACCAAGAACTCCTTCCCGTCCGTGACGGCGATGCCGGCGGCCTCCTGGCCCCGATGCTGCAGGGCGAGGAGCCCCAGGTGCAAAAGCCCCGCCACGTCCAGGGGGGTTTCGCTCCAAAGGCCCAGGACGCCGCACTCCTCCCGTGGCTTATCCATCCAGGACCTCCCGCAAGGGGCGTTGCCAGATGGCCTTAAGCTCGGCCACCTCCCACTCTAGCACTCCCTTGGGGGTGAGGACCGTGAGGGTCTTCCCCCCGGTTTCCCCCAGGATGCGGTAGGGAAGGCCCTGGGCCTCCAGGCGGGCCGTGGCCTCCTTAAGGCGGTCCTTGGCCACGGTGAAGAGGATGCGGCTTGGCGCCTCGCCGAAGAGGGCCTCCAGGCCCGCTTCCCGCACCTCCACCGTGGCCCCTAAGCCGTAGGGGAAGGCCATCTCCGCCAGGGCCACCAAGAGCCCCCCTTCCGCCAGGTCGTGGGCGGTGTCCGTGAGGCCCAGGGCGATGAGCTCCCGGATGGCTTCCTGCACGGCCTTCTCCCGCCCGAGGTCCAGGAGGGGGGGGTGGCCCGCCTCGAGGCCCGTGAGGAGGTAGAGGACCTCGCTCGCCCCAAGCGTCCCCCTTTCCTCCCCTAAGAGGACCACCACCTCTCCGGGCCGCCTAAAGCCCATCTCCGCCCGGCGACGTAGGTCCAAGACCCCCACCACCCCCACCATGGCCGTGGGGGGGATGCGTTTGCCGCCCGCCTCGTTGTAAAGGGAAACGTTGCCGCTCACCACGGGCACACCCAGGGCGGCGCTCGCCTCCTTTAGGCCTTCAATGGTTTCCTTGAGCTCGTAGTAGCCCTCGGGGGTTTCCGGGCTTCCCAGGTTGAGGCCGTCCGTGTAGGCGAGGGGCTTCGCCCCCACCACGGAAACGTTGCGGCAGGCCTCCGCCAGGGCGTGCATGGCCCCGAGGCGGGGGTGGAGGCGGCTATACCGGGGGTTTTGGTCCACCTTGGCGGCGATGCCCAGGTGCGTGCCCTTGATCCAGAGGAGGGCGGCGTCCCCCTTGCCCGGCACCAAGGCGGTGCGGGTGCCCACCTGGTGGTCGTAGCGCTCGTAGACCGCTTCCCGGCTCGCCAGGTTGGGGGAGGCGAGGAGCCTTTCCAGGACCTCCTTGGGGTCCGCCTCGAGGGGGGGGATGGGGGTTTCCCTGAGGCGCCGCACCTCGGGGTCTTCCTGGGCTAGGCGCACGTAGGTGGGGGCTTCCGCCAGGGCCTCCGTGGGCACCTCCGCCACCACCTTTCCCCTATGGAGGACCCGGAAGACCCTTTCCGGGATGGTCCGGGCCACGGCCACGCAGTCCAGGCCCCACCTGCGGAAGACCTCCTCCAGTTCCTTTTCTTTTCCCTCCTTGGGCACCAGGACCATGCGCTCTTGGCTTTCGGAAAGGAGGAGCTCCTCGGGGGCCATGCCCGCCTCCCGGGTGGGGACGAGGTCTAGGTCTAGCTCCACCCCGAGGCCGGACTTGTGGGCGAGCTCGGCGAGGCTAGAGGTGAGCCCCGCTGCCCCCATGTCCTGGACGCCTTCCACCAGGTCCTTCTCTATGGCCTCGAGGGTGGCCTCCATGAGGAGTTTCCCCAAGAAGGGGTCCCCCACCTGCACCGCCGGGCGGTCCTCCTCCTTCTCCTCCTTTAGCTCCCGGCTGGCGAAGGCCGCCCCCCCGATGCCGTCCCGCCCCGTCTTGGCCCCGGCGTAGTAGAGGGGCCGGCCCAGGGAGGCCCGGCTTCGCTTGAGGTTCTCCTCCCTGAGAAGCCCCAGGCACATGGCGTTCACCAGGGGGTTTTCCCGGTAGCCCTCGTGGAAGTAGAGGTCCCCGCCCACGGTGGGGACCCCGATGGCGTTCCCGTAGAAGGCGATGCCGGAAACCACCCCCTTGAAGAGGTAGCGGCTACGGCCCTCGGGGGGGCCAAAGCGCAGGGAGTCCAGGAGGGCGATGGGCCGGGCCCCCATGCTCATGATGTCCCGGAGGATCCCCCCCACCCCGGTGGCCGCCCCTTGGAAGGGTTCCACGGCGGAGGGGTGGTTGTGGCTTTCTATCTTGAAGGCCACCGCCCACCCTTCCCCCAGGCGCACCACGCCGGCGTTTTCCCCGGGGCCCTGCAGGACCGCTTCCCCTTCCTTAGGCAGTTCCTTCAGGAGGGGGCGGGAGTTCTTGTAGGCGCAGTGCTCGCTCCACATCACCTTGAAAAGGAGGAGCTCCACCCGGTTGGGCTCCCGCCCAAGCCGCCTCAGGATCTCCCGGTATTCCCCTTCCGGGATGCCGATTTCCTTGGCCAAGGCTTCCATCACTCTAGGAGGGGGAGGAGCTCGCGGTGGTCCTTCACCTTGGCCGTGGGCTTCACCTCCCCGTTCATCTCCCTCAGGCCCACGTACTGCACCGCCCAGGGGTAGCCGGCGCCGAAGGCCCCCTTGATGTCCGTGTGGGGCAGGTCCCCCACGTGGAGGGCCTCCTCGGGGGCCACCCCCAGGGCCTCGAGGGCCACCTGAAACGCCTCGGGCTTGGGCTTCACGAACCCCGTTTCGTCGGAGAAGCTATAGGCCTGGAAGACGTCCAGGCCCTGCCGCTTGAGGTGCTCCCTCAGGAGGCGGCCCGGGGTCATGCCCGTATCGGAAACGATGGCCAGGGGGTACTTCCCCGCCAGGGCCTTGAGGACCTCCACCCCGGGCAGGGGCTTGAGGTCGGCGAGCAAGGAGGTTTCCTCCAGCCTCCTTGCGGTGAGGGCGATGAGCCCGGGGTCGTGGGGTGCCCCGAGGAGGGCGAAGATCCGGGCCACCCGGTCGTACACGGACATGTGTTCCCCCGCCTTCCAGGCCTCCTCAAAGGCCAGGGCCGCCTGCCGGTAGGCCTCCCGCACCTCGCTTTCCTCCGCCGGGTGCCCTGCCTCGGAAAGGGCGTCCAGGAGGATCTCGTACCGGGCGGGCATGACCTTTTCCAAAAACGCCTCCCCCTCGGTGAAGAGGGTGCCCCAGAAGTCAAAGGTGATGGCCTTGGGTTTCATCGCTGAACCTCCTTTTCCAAAAGCCCCAGGAAGAGGGGAAGCCCGTCCTCCCCTCCCAGAATGGGGTCCACGGCCCGCTCGGGGTGGGGCATCATGCCGAGGACGTTGCCCCGCTCGTTCACGATGCCGGCGATGTCGTTCAGGCTCCCGTTGGGGTTATAGTCCCTCTCCCCGGCCAGGGGGGCGTAGCGGAAGACCACCCGGCCCTCGCCCTCCAGCCGCCTTAGGGTTTCGGGGTCGGCGTAGTAGCGCCCCTCGGCGTGGGCGATGGGCAGGCGGAGGACTTGGCCTTGGGCGTAGCGGCGGGTGAAGGGGAGGTCGGTCCTTTCCACCCGCACCCCCACCTCCTTGCAGGTGAAGTGGAGGTTGAGGTTGGCGAGGAGGGCCCCGGGGAGGATGCCCGCCTCGGTGAGGATCTGGAAGCCGTTGCAGACGCCCATCACATACCGCCCCTCCTCGGCGAAGCGGCGCACCGCCTCCATCACCGGGCTTTTGGCGGCCAGGGCCCCCGCCCTCAGGTAGTCCCCGTAGCTAAAGCCCCCGGGGAGGAAGACCCCGTCATAGCCCCTCAGGTCCCTTTCCGTGTGCCAGACGAACTCCGCCCGCATGCCCGCCTTCTCCAGGGCGAAGCGGGCGTCCTCGTCGCAGTTAGAACCGGGAAAGCGGACGATGGCCCACCTCATAGTTCCTTGAGGGCCTCGAGGGTGTAGACCTCCATCACCGGGTTGGCGAGGAGGCTTCCCAGGAGCTTGGCCTTTTCCTCCGCCTGGAGGAAGTTTTCCGCCGAGAAGACGATCTCCAAAACCTTCCCCACCCGCACGGACTCCACCGGGTGGCCGAGGTCCCGCAAGACCCCTTCCACCGCCCGGCCCTGCGGGTCCAGGATGCCGTCCTTGAGCTCTATGAGGAGCGTGGCCTGGTACCTTGGCATCTACCCTCCCAAAACCCGCCTTAGGACCTCCTGGTACGCCTCTTCCACGCCCCCCAGGTCCTTGCGGAAGCGGTCCTTGTCCATGGGCTTTCCCGTGGCCATGTCCCAAAGGCGCATGGTGTCGGGGCTAATCTCGTCGGCGAGGAGGATTTCCCCCTCCCTTTCCCCAAACTCCAGCTTGAAGTCCACCAGTTCCAGGCCCCTTTCCGCGAAGAACGCCTTCAGGATCTCCCCCACCCGCAAGGTGGTGGCCTTCACCTCCTTTAGGGCCTCGGGGGAGGCGAGGTCTAGGGCGAGGACGGCGTCCTCGCAGATCAAGGGGTCCCCCAGGGCATCGTTCTTGAGGGAGAACTCCACCAAGGGGGCCTTAAGGGGCGTGCCCTCCTTTAGCCCGTAGCGCTTGGCGAAGCTCCCCGCCGCCTTGTAGCGGAGGATCACCTCCAAGGGGAGGATCCTCACCCGCTTCACCCGCATCTCCCGCTCCGAGAGCTCCTCCACGAAGTGGGTCTTGACGCCCTTTTCCTCCAAGAGGCGGAAGAGGGCGGCGGAAACCTTGTTGTTCACCACCCCCTTGCCGGGGATGACCCCCCGCTTCTGCGCATTAAAGGCGGTGGCCTCGTCCTTGAAGTAGACCCTTAGGGTGTCCTCCCCTTCCGGGTAGAGGACCTTGGCCTTGCCCTCGTAAAGCTTCTCCATGCCCCTCCTTATGGCCGAAAGGCCCTTTTCCTCATTTTAAAGCCCAAAACGGGCGTAGATGGCGTCCACGTGGCGGAGGAAGGCCTGAGGGTCAAAAAGCGCCCTTAGCCTCTCCCCCTTGATGGGGTTTTCCGGGTCGGCTTCCAGAAGCTTTAGGAAGCTTTGTCCTTCTTCCCAACTCTTGAGGGCGTTTCGCTGGACCAGGGCGTAGGCCTTTTCCCGGGGGAGGCCTTCGGCGATGAGGGCGTTTAGGACCTGCTGCGAGTAGACGAGGCCCCGGGTGAGGTCCAGGTTCCGCTTGAGGTTCTCCTCAAAGACCCTAAGCCCTTCCAGGATGCCCTTAAGCCGCCTTAAGGCGTAGTGGAGGGCGGTGGTGGCGTCGGGGAGGATGACCCTTTCCACGGAGGAGTGGGAGATGTCCCGCTCGTGCCAGAGGGCGATGTTCTCCAGGGCGGGTCCGAGGTAGCCCCGGAGGAGCCGGGCCATCCCCGTGAGGTTTTCCAGGCCCACGGGGTTTTTCTTGTGGGGCATGGAGGAGCTTCCCGTCTGGCCCTCGCGGAAGGGTTCTTGGGCCTCGAGGACCTCCGTGCGCTGGAGGTGCCTGAGCTCCACCGCCACCCTTTCCAGGTTGCCCCCGAGGATAGCCAAAGCGGCGAGGACCTCCGCATGCCGGTCCCGGGGGACCACCTGGGTGGAGATGGGCTCCGCTTGAAGGCCAAGCCGCCTCGCCACGTGGGCCTCCACCTCGGGGGGGACGTGGGCGTAGTTGCCCACGGAACCCGAGAGCATGGCCACGCCTATGGTTTCCCTAGCCCTTTTTACCCTTGCCTCGTCCCGGAGGAAGGCGGCGTAGAAGGAGAGGAAGCGGAGGCCGAAGCTCGTGGGCTCGGCGTGGACCCCGTGGGTGCGGGCGATGGCGGGGGTGTGCTTGTAGCGGAGGGCGAGGGCCTTGAGGGCCTCCTCTACCCCTTTAAGCTCCTCCAGGATGAGGTCCAAAGCCCGCACCAGGAGGGCGTTTTGCGCCGTGTCCACGATGTCCGAGCTGGTGAGGCCCAGGTGGAGGTAGCGCCCCACCTCCTCGTCCCCGGTCCACTCCACCAGGGCCCGGGTGAAGGCCACCAGGTCGTGGCGGGTGGTTTCCTCTATCTCCGCCACCCGCCGGGCGAAGGCTTCGGTGAGGGGTTTTTCCTCCAGGGTCCGGAGAAGCCTTGCCGCAAGGCCCCTAGGCACCTGGCCCAGGGCCTCCCAGGCCTCGAGGGCGTAGGCTTCCACCAAGGCCCACATGCGGTAACGGCTTTCCTCGGACCAAAGCGCCGCCATCTCCGGGGTCTGGTACCGGGGCACCATGCCTCAAGGCTACCGGTTTGGGGCCGTATCCTGCTACCCCAGGCCTTGAGCCCACTCTCCTCCAGGAGCTAGGGGGTACTTGACACGTTCTGGGGGTCCTGGTAGTCTTTTCTTTGCGCTGCCTGGTAGGCGGCGGGGGATCTTGAAAGCTAGGGTGGCTGGAATGTGGAATGGAGGCCATGCGGTAGCGTGGCCTTTGAGGGTCAAGATGCTAAGGGCCCACGGTGGATGCCTTGGCACCCGAGCCGATGAAGGACGTGGCTACCTGCGATAAGCCAGGGGGAGCCGGTAGCGGGCGTGGATCCCTGGATCTCCGAATGGGGGAACCCGGCCCGTGGGAACACGGGTCACCGCCTTTTTGGCGGGGGGAACCTGGGGAACTGAAACATCTCAGTACCCAGAGGAGAGGAAAGCGAAAGCGACTCCCTGAGTAGCGGCGAGCGAAAGGGGACTAGCCTAAACCGTCCGGCTTGTCCGGGCGGGGTAGTGGGGCCCTCGGATACCGAATCCCTAGCCTAGCCGAAGCTGTTGGGAAGCAGCGCCAGAGAAGGTGAAAGCCCTGTAGGCGAAAGGCGAGGGGATAGGTGAGGGTACCCGAGTACCCCGTGGTTCGTGGAGCCATGGGGGAATCTGGGCGGACCACCGCCTAAGGCTAAGTACTCCGGGTGACCGATAGTGCACCAGTACCGTGAGGGAAAGGTGAAAAGAACCCCGGGAGGGGAGTGAAATAGAGCCTGAAACCGTGGGCTTACAAGCAGTCGCGGCCCGTTGAGGGTTGCGGCGTGCCTATTGAAGCATGAGCCGGCGACTCACGGTCGTGGGCGAGCTTAAGCCGTTGAGGCGGAGGCGTAGGGAAACCGAGTCCGAACAGGGCGTTTAGTCCGCGGCCGTGGACCCGAAACCGGGTGAGCTAGCCCTGGCCAGGGTGAAGCTGGGGTGAAACCCAGTGGAGGCCCGAACCGGTGGGGGATGCAAACCCCTCGGATGAGCTGGGGTTAGGAGTGAAAAGCTAACCGAACCCGGAGATAGCTGGTTCTCCCCGAAATGACTTTAGGGTCAGCCTCAGGTGCTGACTGGGGCCTGTAGAGCACTGATAGGGCTAGGGGGCCTACCAGCCTACCAAACCCTGTCAAACTCCGAAGGGTCCCAGGTGGAGCCTGGGAGTGAGGGCGCGAGCGATAACGTCCGCGTCCGAGCGCGGGAACAACCGAGACCGCCAGCTAAGGTCCCGAAGTCTGGGCTAAGTGGGAAAGGATGTGGCGTCGCGAAGACAGCCAGGAGGTTGGCTTAGAAGCAGCCATCCTTTAAAGAGTGCGTAATAGCTCACTGGTCGAGCGACGCTGCGCCGAAAATGATCGGGGCTTAAGCCCAGCGCCGAAGCTGCGGGTCTAGGGCCCATGCCCTAGGCGGTAGGGGAGCGTTCCCGATGCCGATGAAGGCCGACCCGCGAGGGCGGCTGGAGGTAAGGGAAGTGCGAATGCCGGCATGAGTAACGATAAACAGGGTGAGAATCCCTGTCGCCGTAAGCCCAAGGGTTCCTACGCAATGGTCGTCAGCGTAGGGTTAGGCGGGACCTAAGGTGAGGCCGAAAGGCGTAGCCGAAGGGCAGCCGGTTAATATTCCGGCCCTTCCCGTGGGTGCGATGGGGGGACGCTCTAGGCTAGGGGGACCGGAGCCATGGACGAGCCCGGCCAGAAGCGCAGGGTGGGAGGTAGGCAAATCCGCCTCCCGTGTGCTCTGCGTGGTGGGGAAGCCCGTGAGGGTGACAACCCCCCGAAGCCAGGGAGCCGAGAAAAGCCTCTAAGCACAACCCACGGGAACCCGTACCGCAAACCGACACAGGTGGGCGGGTGCAAGAGCACTAAGGC
>NZ_JAKTNT010000019.1 GCF_022760925.1 Thermus hydrothermalis
TCTGGAGCTGGTGGAGCCGACGGGACTCGAACCCGTGACCTCCTGAGTGCGATTCAGGCGCGCTCCCAGCTGCGCCACGGCCCCATGCGCCCTATATGGTAGCGGGGGCCAGGATGCTTGTCTAGTCCCCTTCCTTGAGGCGCACCTCCACCCGGCCCTTCTTGTCCTTGACGGAAAGGGTGGCCTTGGCCTTGCCTTTGCGGTACTCCGCCTTCCACTCGTTTTTCTTCACCTCGTACTTGGTGCGCACCCAGCCCCGGCGGCGCAGGTCCTCGTCGTGGTAGCGGAAGACCGCTTCCGCCCGGGAAGCGTTGTACACCACCAGAATCCCCTGGGGCTCCACCACCCGCTCCACCACCACCGCCTGGGGAAAGAGGTCCAGGGTGAGGTTGGCGGTGATGCGCACCTCGAGGGCCACCGCCGGAACCAACAGGAGGGAAAGGGCCAACCATCTCCGCATACCCCAAGGATACCCCCACCCCGCCCCTCGTCCGTGAGAGCCACCTAAAGTACACTTAAAAGGTGGACGAAGTTTGGCGTAAACTGGCGGAACCCTTTCCCCCCTCCGAGGTGCAGTGGCGCATAGAAGCCCTCTCCAAGGACCGGAGGCGGGCCTTGGTGGTCCCCTACGTGGACGCCCGCACCGTCTTGGACCGCCTGGACCGGGTGGTGGGGCCCGAGGGGTGGCACGACAGCTACGAGGTCCTCGCCGACCAAGAAAGGGTGGTCCGGGACGAGCGGGGCGAGCGCCGGGAGCGGCTTTGCGAGGTGAAGTGCCGCCTCACGGTCCTCGGGGTCACCAAGGAGGACGTGGGCGAGGGCGACTCCCTCAAGGCCGCCTTCTCCGACGCCCTCAAGCGGGCAGCGGTGAAGTTCGGCGTGGGGCGCTACCTGTACCGCCTGGAGAAGCAGTGGGTGGACTATGACCCGGAAAAGGGCCGCTTCACCCCGCCCAAGCTTCCCGAACCCCTGGAGGCGGAAACGGGCGAACCCGAGGAAGAGGAAAAACCCGAGGCTTACCGCCTCATTGACCAGCTCCTGGAGCGCCTAAAGGAGAAGGGCTTGGGGAAGGAGGCAGCCAAGATCGTCACCAAATACGGGGGCTACGGCAAGACCCCCGAGGAAACCAAGCGCCTCTACGGGGAGCTTCGGGCCCTGCTCAAGGGATGAGGATCGTCGCCATCGGGGACCTCCACGCCAACTTCCCCGCCCTCTGGCGGATCCTCAAGGCGGAGGGCCTGGCGGACGCCTCCTTCAGGCCCACCCCCCTCCTCCGCTCCGGGGCCGTGAAGGTGGTCCTCCTGGGCGACCTGGTCCACCCCAAGACGCCGAGGGACTACGAAAGGCTCACGGGCCTCTCCCCCTTTGACCCCGAAGACCCCACCCACCTCCGCCTGGCCGCCGGAGCCCAGATCCGGGAGCTTTTCCGGTTGAAGGCGTTCCAGGAAGAGGCGGAGGGCAACCTGGTCATCCTCCTGGGCAACCACGACGAGGCCGCGCTAAAGGGCGAGCCCATCCTGGGGAACCGCCACCTGCGGCACCTGGAGTTCCACCCCGAAAAGGGCGGTAAACCCCTGCCCGAGGCCCTAAAGGCCTGGATGGCGGGCTTCCCCAAGGAGCTCCTCCTCGAGGGCGTCCACTTCGCCCACGTGGGCCCCGTGCCCTGGCTCCAGGAATACGATGAGCTCTTCTACGCCCAAAGCGAGCCCAAGACCTGGTGGTTCCGCACCCCCGACTACGTGGAACGGATGGGCTATCGCTTTGGCGTCTACGGCCACGTGCCCATGCGGGAGGGTATCCTTCTCAAGGAACGCTTCGCCCTCATTGACGCCCTGGACCTGGGGGAGTACCTGGAGCTTGCCCCAGAGGAGGAACCCCTCACGCCCCGGATCAAGCGCCTTGCCCATGCCTAACCCCCTCACCTCGCCCAAAGCGGTGCGCGCCATCCTTTCCCGACACGGCCTTTTCGCCGACAAGCGCCTCGGCCAGAACTTCCTGGTCTCCGAAGCCCACCTCAGGCGCATCGTGGAGGCGGCCAAGCCCTTCACGGGGCCGGTCTTTGAGGTGGGGCCTGGGCTTGGCGTCCTCACCCGGGCCCTGGCGGAGGCGGGGGCCGAGGTGACGGCCATAGAGAAGGACCCCCGGCTAAAACCCGTTCTGGAGGAAACCCTTAAGGGCCTCCCCGTGCGCCTCCTCTTCCAAGACGCCCTCCGCTTCCCTTGGGAAGAGGTGCCGGAAGGAAGCCTCCTCGTGGCCAACCTCCCCTACAACATCGCCACCCCCCTGGTCACCCACCTCCTCAAAACGGGCCGCTTCGCCCGGTTGGTCTTCCTGGTGCAGAAGGAGGTGGCGGAGCGCATGACGGCGGGGCCCGGAAGCCCCGCCTACGGGGTGCTCTCCCTAAGGGTGGCCCACCACGCCCGGGCGGAAAGGCTCTTTGACCTTCCCCCTGGGGCCTTCTTCCCCCCGCCCAAGGTCCAAAGCAGCCTGGTGCGCCTCACGCCCCTGGGGGTGCCCGACGACCCCGGGCTTTTCCGCCTGGTGGAGGCCGCCTTTAGCAAACGCCGGAAGACCCTGAAAAACGCCCTGGTGGCGGCGGGCTACCCCAAGGAGAGGGTGGAAAGGGCCCTAGAGGCCCTGGGCCTCCCCCCGGAGGCGCGGGGCGAAACCCTGGACCTGGAGCAGTTCCGCGAGCTCCGCAATCTTCTCTACACCGCGGAGTAGTTTTCCCAAAGGGATATGGAAGGACATTACACTGTTTAATCTACCCTTGGTGTAGCTCCTCCCTCTTGCCCCGGTCAAGGGGTGGTAAGATGGGCGGGAAATGAGGCGGGGCTTCGTGGGGTTTTGGGTCCCCGCCTCGTGAAGAGATGCACGAAAGGAGGGGACCTTGGCGCCGATCGCGGAGTACGTGAACGTCCTCATCTACCTAGGGGTGGCCCTCTTCATCGGGGTGGCGGCCCTGGTGGTGGGGGCTCTTCTTGGCCCCAAGAAGCCGGGCAGGGCCAAGCTCATGCCCTACGAGTCGGGGAACGACCCTGCGGGAGAGGTGAAGCGCTTTCCCATCCACTTCTACGTGGTGGCCATGCTCTTCATCCTCTTTGACGTGGAGGTGGCCTTCCTCTGGCCCTACGCCGTGAGCGCTGGGGGGCTTGGGCTGTGGGGCTTCCTGGGGGTCTTGGCCTTCACCCTGCTCCTCTTCGTGGGCTTCCTCTACGAGTGGTGGAAGGGGGTGATGCGGTGGCATTGAAGGACCTGTTTGAACGGGACGTCCAGGAGTTAGAGCGGGAGGGGATCCTCTTCACCACCTTGGAGAAGCTGGTGGCCTGGGGGAGGTCCAACTCCCTGTGGCCCGCCACCTTCGGCCTCGCCTGTTGCGCCATTGAGATGATGGCCTCCACCGACGCCCGCAACGACCTCGCCCGCTTCGGCAGCGAGGTCTTCCGGGCAAGCCCCCGCCAGGCGGACGTGATGATCGTGGCCGGGCGGCTATCCAAGAAGATGGCCCCGGTGATGCGCCGGGTCTGGGAGCAGATGCCCGACCCCAAGTGGGTGATCTCCATGGGAGCCTGCGCCAGCTCTGGGGGGATGTTCAACAACTACGCCATCGTGCAGAACGTGGACTCCGTGGTGCCCGTGGACGTGTACGTGCCGGGTTGCCCCCCGCGCCCCGAGGCCCTCATCTACGCCGTGATGCAACTCCAGAAGAAGGTCCGCGGCCAGGCCTACGACGAGAAGGGGCGGAAGCTTCCGCCCGTGGCCGCTTGGCAGCGGGCAAGGGGGTGAAGCGTGCGGCTTCATAGCGTTTTAGACGATGCCCGGGCCAAGGGCTACCCCGTGGAGGACAACGGCCTCGGCAACCTCTGGGTGGTCCTGCCCCGCGAGGCCTTCAAAGGGGAGATGGCCCGGTACAAGGAGATGGGCTTCAACTACCTGGCGGACATCGTGGGCATAGACTACCTGGAATACCCCGACCCCCGCCCCGAGCGCTTCGCCGTGGTCTACGAGCTCGTCTCCCTGCCGGGGTGGAAGGACGGGGATGGGAGCCGCTTCTTCGTCCGGGTCTACGTGCCGGAGAAGGACCCCAGGCTGCCCACGGTGACCGACCTCTGGGGGAGCGCCAACTTCCTGGAAAGGGAGGTCTACGACATGTTCGGCATCGTCTTTGAGGGGCACCCCGACCTGCGCAAGATCCTCACCCCGGAGGACCTCGAGGGCCACCCCTTGCGCAAGGACTTCCCCCTGGGGGAAACCCCCACCCTCTTCCGCGAGGGGCGCTTCATCGTGCCGAGCGAGTTCCGGGCGGCCATCACCGGCAAGAACCCCGGCCTCACCCTCTACAAGGGGGGTAGCCGCAAGGGCTACCGGTCCCTTTGGGCCGACCTGACCAAGGCCAAGGAGGTCAAATGAAGGACTACCTGGACCCGGTGGAAACCCTGGAGGAGCCCAAAGAGCTCCGCACCGAGGTCATGACCCTGAACGTGGGCCCGCAGCACCCCTCCACCCACGGGGTCTTGCGGGTGGTGGTGACGCTCTCGGGCGAGGAGGTCTTGGACCTCGTCCCCCACATCGGCTACCTCCACACGGGCTTTGAGAAGAACATGGAGAACCGGACGTATACGCAGGTCATCACGTATACGCCCCGGATGGACTACCTCCACTCCTTTGCCCACGACCTGGCCTACGCCCTGGCGGTGGAGAAGCTGGTGGGGGCGGTGGTCCCCCCTCGGGCCCAGACCATCCGCATCATCCTCAACGAGCTTTCCCGCCTGGCGAGCCACTTGGTCTTCCTGGGCACGGGCCTTTTGGACCTCGGGGCCCTCACCCCCTTCTTCTACGCCTTCCGCGAGCGGGAAACCATCCTGGACCTCTTTGAGTGGGTCACGGGCCAACGCTTCCACCACAACTACATCCGCATCGGCGGGGTCAAGGAGGACCTGCCCGAGGAGTTCGTCCCCGAGCTCAAGAAGTTCCTGGAGGTCATGCCCCACCGCATTGACGAGTACGAGGCCCTCTTCGCCGAAAGCCCCATCTTCTACGAAAGGGCGCGGGGCGTGGGGGTGATCCCCCCCGAGGTGGCCATCAACCTGGGCCTCACCGGGGGCTCCTTGCGGGCGAGCGGGGTGAACTACGACGTGCGGAAGGCCTACCCCTACGCCGGGTACGAGACCTACCAGTTTGACGTGCCCCTGGGCGAGCATGGGGACGTGTTTGACCGGATGATCATCCGCATCCGGGAGATGCGGGAGTCGGTGAAGATCATCCGGCAGGCCCTGGAGCGCCTCGAGCCCGGGCCCGTCCGCGACCCCAACCCCCAGATCACCCCACCCCCCCGCCACCTCCTGGAAACCTCCATGGAGGCGGTCATCTACCACTTCAAGCACTACACCGAAGGCTTCCACCCCCCCAAGGGCGAGGTGTACGTCCCCACGGAGTCGGCCCGGGGGGAGCTCGGCTACTACATCGTTTCCGACGGCGGAAGCATGCCCTACCGGGTGAAGGTGCGGGCCCCCAGCTTTGTCAACCTGCAAAGCCTGCCCTACGCCTCCAAAGGCGAGCAGGTGCCGGACCTGGTGGCCATCATCGCCAGCCTGGACCCGGTCATGGGCGACGTGGACCGCTAAGGAGGGAAGATGGGCTTCTTTGACGACAAGCAGGACTTCCTGGAGGAAACCTTCGCCAAGTACCCGCCCGAGGGGCGGCGGGCGGCCATCATGCCCCTTTTAAGGCGGGTGCAGCAGGAGGAGGGCTGGATCCGCCCCGAACGGGTAGAGGAGATCGCCCGCCTGGTGGGCACCACCCCCACGGAGGTCATGGGGGTGGCGAGCTTCTACTCCTACTACCAGTTCGTGCCCACGGGGCGGTACCACCTGCAGGTCTGCGCCACGCTAAGCTGCAAGCTCGCCGGGGCGGACGAGCTTTGGGACTACCTCACGGAAACCCTGGGCATCGGCCCCGGGGAGGTGACCCCGGACGGGCTCTTTAGCGTGCAGAAGGTGGAGTGCCTGGGAAGCTGCCACACCGCCCCCGTGGTCCAGGTGAACGACGAGCCCTACGTGGAGTGCGTGACCCGGGCCAGGCTTCAGGCCCTTTTGGAGGGCCTGAAGGCGGGGAAGCGGCTTGAGGAGATTGAGCTTCCCGGCCGGTGCGGCCACCACGTGCACGAGGTGGAGGTATGACCGGGCCCATCGTTTCCGGAAAAGACCCCCGGTTTGAACGCACCCTCTACGCCCACGTGGGCAAGGAGGGCAGCTGGACCCTGGACTACTACCTGAAGCACGGGGGAT
Source organism: Thermus hydrothermalis (assembly GCF_022760925.1). Classification (NCBI taxonomy): domain Bacteria; kingdom Thermotogati; phylum Deinococcota; class Deinococci; order Thermales; family Thermaceae; genus Thermus; species Thermus hydrothermalis. The sequence goes on from NZ_JAKTNT010000019.1 coordinate 6,288, forward strand.
ACGAGACGGCCAAGCGGGTCCTAAAGGAGAAGACCCCGGAAGAGGTCATAGAGGAGGTGAAGCGCTCGGGGCTACGGGGCCGGGGCGGGGCGGGCTTTCCCACGGGGCTTAAGTGGAGCTTCATGCCCAAGGACGGGCAACAGCACTACCTCATCTGCAACGCCGACGAGTCCGAGCCCGGTAGCTTCAAGGACCGCTACATCCTGGAGGACGTCCCCCACCTCCTCCTAGAGGGGATGATCATCGCCGGCTACGCCATCCGGGCCACGGTGGGCTACATCTACGTGCGGGGGGAGTACCGGCGGGCGGCGGACCGCCTCGAGGCCGCCATCCGGGAGGCCAGGGCCCGGGGCTATCTGGGGCCAAACCTCTTCGGCACGGACTTCTCCTTTGACGTCCACGTGCACCGCGGGGCGGGGGCCTACATCTGCGGGGAGGAGACCGCCCTCATGAACTCCTTGGAAGGCCTTCGGGCCAACCCCCGCCTCAAGCCCCCCTTCCCCGCCCAGGCGGGGCTTTGGGGCAAACCCACCACCATCAACAACGTGGAAACCCTGGCCTCGGTGGTCCCCATCCTGGAACGGGGGGCGGACTGGTTCGCCCAGATGGGCACGGAGCAGTCCAAGGGGATGAAGCTCTACCAGATCTCCGGCCCCGTGCGGCGCCCCGGGGTCTACGAGCTTCCCATGGGCACCACCCTGCGGGAGCTCATCTACGAGTGGGCGGGGGGACCCTTGGAGCCCATCCAGGCCCTCATCCCCGGCGGGTCCTCCACCCCACCCTTGCCCTTCACGGACGAGGTTCTGGATACCCCCATGAGCTACGAGCACCTGCAGGCCAAGGGCTCCATGCTGGGCACCGGGGGGGTGATCCTCATCCCCGAGCGGGTGAGCATGGTGGACGCCATGTGGAACGTGACCCGCTTCTACGCCCACGAGTCCTGCGGCAAGTGCACGCCGTGCCGGGAAGGGGTGGCGGGGTTCATGGTGAACCTCTTCGCCAAAATCGGCACGGGGCAAGGGGAGGAGAAGGACGTGGAAACCCTGGAAGCCCTCCTTCCCCTCATTGAGGGCCGGAGCTTCTGCCCCTTGGCGGACGCCGCCGTCTGGCCGGTGAAAGGCTCCTTGAAGCACTTCAAGGACCAGTACCTCGCCCTGGCCCGGGAGAAACGCCCCGTGCCTAGGCCGAGCCTTTGGAGGTGAAGGTGGTTAGGGTCAAGGTCAACGACCGCGTGGTGGAAGTGCCCCCGGGGACGAGCGTTATGGACGCTGTCTTCCATGCGGGGTACGACGTCCCCCTTTTCTGCTCGGAAAAGCACCTCTCCCCCATCGGGGCCTGCCGCATGTGCCTGGTGCGCATCGGCCTGCCCAAGCGGGGCCCCGACGGGAAGCCCCTCTTGAACGAAAAGGGCGAGCCCGAGATCCAGTGGCAACCCAAACTGGCGGCAAGCTGCGTCACCGCCGTGGCCGAGGGCATGGTGGTGGACACCCTTTCCGAGGTGGTGCGGGAGGCCCAGGCGGGGATGGTGGAGTTTACCCTCCTCAACCACCCCCTGGACTGCCCCACCTGCGACAAGGGAGGGGCCTGCGAGCTCCAGGACCGCACGGTGGAGTACGGGCTCTACGAGAAGTACTACCAAAAAGACCCCTTGGAGCTTCCCGTCTACACCCGCTTTGAGTTCACCCGCCGCCACGAGGACAAGCACCACCCCCTCTCCCCCTTCGTGATCCTGGACCGGGAGCGGTGCATCCACTGCAAGCGGTGCGTGCGCTACTTTGAGGAGGTCCCCGGGGACGAGGTCCTGGACTTCATTGAGCGGGGGGTGCACACCTTCATCGGCACCCTGGACTTCGGCCTCCCCTCGGGCTTTTCCGGGAACATCACGGACATCTGCCCCGTGGGGGCCCTTTTGGACCTCACCGCCCGCTTCCGCGCCCGCAACTGGGAGATGGAGGAAACCCCCACCACCTGCGCCCTCTGCCCCGTGGGGTGCGGCATCACGGCGGATACCCGGAGCGGGGAGCTTTTGCGCATCCGCGCCCGGGAGGTGCCCGAGGTCAACGAGATCTGGCTCTGCGATGCGGGCCGGTTCGGCCACGAGTGGGCGGACACCCGCCGCCTCAAGACCCCCCTGGTGCGCAAGGAGGGGAGGCTTGTGGAGGCCACCTGGGAGGAGGCCTTCCTCGCCCTGAAGGAGGGCCTGAAAGGGGCCAAGGGGGAGGAGGTGGGGCTTTACCTCGCGGGGGACGCCACCCTCGAGGAGGGCCTCATGGCCGCCGAGCTGGCCCGGGTCCTCTCCACGCCCCACCTGGACTTCCAGGGCCGCACCGCCGCCCCGGCAAGCCTCTACCCCGCCGCCACCCTGGAGGACCTTCTCCGGGCGGACTTCGCCCTGGTCCTCGGGGACCCCACGGAGGAGGCCCCCATCCTCCACCTCCGCCTCTCCGAGTTCGTGCGGGACCTCAAGCCCCCCTACCGCTTTAGCCACGGCACCCCCTTCGCCGACCTGCAGATCAAGGAAAGGATGCCCCGCAGGAAGGACAAGATGGCCCTCTTCGCCCCCTACCGCGCCCCCCTCATGCGCTGGGCCGCCATCCAGGAGGTGCACGCCCCCGGGGAGGAGCGGGAGATCCTCCTCGCCCTCCTGGGGGAGAAGGAGGGAAGCGAGGCGGTGCGGCAAGCCAAGGAGGCCTTTGAGCGGGCCGAGCGCCCCGTGCTCATCCTGGGGGCGGGGGTCCTGCAGGACGCGGTGGCGGCGGAACGGGCCAGGCTCCTCGCCGAGCGCAAGGGGGCCAAGGTCCTCGCCATGACCCCCGCCGCCAACGCCCGGGGCCTCGAGGCCATGGGGGTCTGGCCCAAGGAGAAGGGGGCCGCCTGGGACGAGCCCGGGGCCCCCTACGCCTACTACGGCTTCGTGCCCCCGGAGGAGGCCCTCAAGGGGAAGCGCTTCGTGGTCCTGCACCTAAGCCACCTCCACCCCCTGGCCGAGCGCTACGCCCACGTGGTCCTGCCCGCCCCCACCTTCTACGAGAAGCGGGGGCACATCCTGAACCTGGAAGGCCGCGTCCTTCCCCTCTCCCCCGCCCCCATGGAGAACGGGGAGGCGGAAGGGGCCCTCCAGGTCCTCGCCCTCCTGGCGGAGGCCCTGGGGGTGCGGCCTCCCTTCCGGCTCCACCTGGAGGCCGAGCGGGAGCTTAAGGCCAAGAAGGTGCCCGAGGCCATGGGCCTTTACCCCTTCCGCACCAAAGCCCTCAGGCCCAAGGAGGAAAAGGGCAACCTCTACCTGCGCCCCACCATGTGGAAGGCCCACCAGGCCGTGGGCAAGGCGAAGGAGGCCGCCTCCCCCGAGCTTTGGGTCCACCCGGAAACGGCCCGCCTCGAGGCCCTCTTAGACGGGGCCTTGGTGGAGGTGGAAACCCCCCTAGGCCCGCAAAAGGCCCGGGTGGTCCACCGGGAGGACGTGCCCAAGGGCCTTTACTACCTCTCCGCCCTGGGTCCCTTCGCCGCTAGAAGGTTGGAGGCCAAAATCCTGGTCCCCACAGGAGGTGAAGCGTGAACTACCCCCTGGACCCCTACTGGATGGTGGCCCTAAAGGCCCTTTTGGTGGTGGTGGGCCTCCTCACCGCCTTCGCCTTCATGACCCTCATTGAAAGGAGGCTCCTCGCCCGCTTCCAGATCCGCATGGGCCCGAACCGGGTGGGACCCCTCGGCCTCTTCCAGCCCATCGCCGACGCCATCAAGAGCATCTTCAAGGAAGACCTGGTGGTGGAGCGCGCCGACAAGGTCCTCTTCGTCCTCGCGCCCCTCCTCGGGGTGGTCTTCGCCCTCCTGGCCTTCGGCGCCATCCCCTTCGGCCCGCCAGGGAGCTTCTTCGGCTTCCACCCCTGGGTGGTCAACCTGGACCTGGGGATCCTCTACCTCTTCGCCGTGAGCGAGATGGCCATCTACGGCATCTTCCTGGCGGGGTGGGCCTCGGGGAGCAAGTATAGCCTCCTGGGGTCCTTGCGCTCCTCCGCAAGCCTCATCTCCTACGAGCTCGGCCTCGGCATCGCCCTCCTCGCCCCGGTGCTTTTGGTGGGGAGCCTCAACCTGAACGACATCGTCAACTGGCAAAAGGAAAACGGCTGGCTTTTCCTCTACGCCTTCCCCGCCTTCTTGGTCTACGCCATCGCCGCCCTGGCCGAGGCCGCCCGCACCCCCTTTGACCTCCCCGAGGCGGAACAGGAGCTGGTGGGCGGCTACCACACGGAATATAGCTCCATCAAGTGGGCGCTTTTCCAGATGACGGAGTACATCCACTTCATCACCGCAAGCGCCCTCATCCCCACCCTCTTCCTGGGGGGCTGGACCATGCCCTTCTTCAACGTCCCCTACCTCTGGATGTTCCTCAAGATCGCCTTCTTCCTCTTCTTCTTCATCTGGATCCGGGCCACCTGGTTCCGCCTCCGCTACGACCAGCTTCTGCGCTTCGGCTGGGGGTTCCTCTTCCCCGTGGCCCTTTTCTGGTTCCTGGTCACCGCCTTGGTGGTGGCCCTGGACCTGCCCCGGGTCTACCTCGTCTACCTCTCCGCCCTAAGCTTCCTCGCCCTCCTCGGGGCCTTCTTCTATAGCCCCAAGCCCGTGCGCAAAGGAGGTGGCGCATGACCCTAAAAGCCCTAGCGCAAAGCCTCGGCATCACCCTGAAGTACCTCTTCTCCAAGCCGGTGACCGTCCCCTACCCCGACGCCCCCGTGGCCCTAAAGCCCCGCTTCCACGGGCGGCACGTCCTCACCCGCCACCCCAACGGCCTGGAGAAGTGCATCGGCTGCTCCCTCTGCGCCGCCGCCTGCCCCGCCTACGCCATCTACGTGGAACCCGCCGAGAACGACCCGGAAAACCCCGTCTCCGCCGGGGAGCGCTACGCCAAGGTCTACGAGATCAACATGCTCCGGTGCATCTTCTGCGGCCTCTGCGAGGAGGCCTGCCCCACGGGGGCCATCGTCCTCGGCTACGACTTTGAGATGGCGGACTACCAGTACTCCGACCTCATCTACGGCAAGGAGGACATGCTGGTGGACGTGGTGGGCACCAAACCCCAGCGGCGCGAGGCCAAGATGACCGGGAAGGCGGTGAAGCCCGGCTACGTGGTGCCCTACGTGCGGCCCGAGCTGGAGGGCTTCAAGGCCCCCACGGAAGGAGGAAAAAAGTGAGCCCCTGGGAAGCCTTGGCCATCCTTTTGCTCCTCGCCACCGGGTTTCTAGTGGTAACCCTGAGAAACGCCATCCACGCTGCCTTGGCCCTCATCGCCAACTTCCTGGTCCTGGCCGGGGTGTACGTGGCCCTGGACGCCCGCTTTCTCGGGTTCATCCAGATCATCGTCTACGCCGGGGCCATCGTGGTCCTCTTCCTTTTCGTCATCATGCTCCTCTTCGCCGCCCAAGGCGAGGTGGGCTTTGACCCCTTGGTGCGCTCCAAGCCCCTGGCCGCCCTCCTCTCCCTCGGGGTGGCGGGGGTCCTCCTCTCCGGGCTCTTGGGCCTGAAGCTCGCCCTCACCCAGGACCTACAGGGAGGGCTTCCCCAGGCCTTGGGCCCCCTCCTCTACGGGGACTGGCTCCTCGTGCTCCTCGCCGTGGGCTTCCTCCTCATGGCGGCCACGGTGGTGGCGGTGGCCTTGGTGCAACCCAGCCGTCCCCTAGACGCCCTGCGCCCCGAAGAGCGCAAGGAGGAGGTGCTCCGATGAGCTACCTTTTCGCCTCCGCCCTCCTCTTCGCCCTCGGGGTCTATGGCGTCCTCACCCGCAGGACCGCCATCCTGGTCTTCCTCTCCATTGAGCTCATGCTGAACGCCGCCAACCTTTCCCTGGTGGGCTTCGCCAAGGCCCATGGACTGGAAGGGCAGGTGGCCGCCCTCATGGTCATCGCCATCGCCGCCGCGGAGGTGGCGGTGGGCCTCGGACTCATCGTGGCCATCTTCCGCCACCGGGAAAGCACCGCGGTGGACGACCTATCGGAGCTTAGGGGGTAAGCATGGCGCTTCTATCCACCATCCTCCTGCCCCTTTTGGGCTTTGCCCTCCTGGGGCTTTTCGGCAAACGGATGCGGGAACCCCTTCCCGGGGTCATCGCCTCCGCCCTCGTGCTCCTCTCCTTCCTGGTGGGCGTGGGCCTCCTCCTTGGAGGTGGGGCCCGCTTTGAGGCGGAGTGGCTTCCCGGCATCCCCTTTAGCCTCCTTTTGGACAACCTCTCGGGCTTCATGCTCCTCATCGTCACCGGGGTGGGCTTCCTCATCCACGTCTACGCCATCGGCTACATGCACGGGGACCCGGGCTATAGCCGCTTCTTCGCCTACTTCAACCTCTTCATCGCCATGATGCTCACCCTGGTCCTGGCGGATAGCTACCCGGTGATGTTCATCGGCTGGGAAGGGGTGGGCCTGGCGAGCTTCCTCCTCATCGGCTTCTGGTACAAGAACGCCCAGTACGCCGATAGCGCCCGCAAGGCCTTCATCGTGAACCGCATCGGCGACCTGGGCTTCCTCCTGGGCATGGCCATCCTCTGGGCCCTCTATGGGACGCTCTCCATCTCCGAGCTCAAGGAGGCCTTGGAAGGCCCCCTGAAGAACCCCTCCCTCCTGGCCCTGGCGGGGCTTTTCCTCTTCCTGGGGGCCGTGGGGAAAAGCGCCCAGGTGCCCCTCATGGTCTGGCTTCCCGACGCCATGGCCGGCCCCACCCCGGTTTCCGCCCTCATCCACGCCGCCACCATGGTGACCGCCGGGGTTTACCTCATCGCCCGGAGCTCCTTCCTCTATAGCGTTCTGCCCGACGTTTCCTACGCCATCGCCGTCATCGGCCTCCTCACCGCCTTCTACGGGGCCCTTTCCGCCTTCGGGCAGACCGACATCAAGAAAATCGTGGCCTACTCCACCATCAGCCAGCTCGGGTACATGTTCCTGGCGGCGGGGGTGGGGGCCTACTGGGTGGCGCTCTTCCACGTCTTCACCCACGCCTTCTTCAAGGCCCTCCTCTTCCTGGCCTCGGGGAGCGTGATCCACGCCCTGGGCGGGGAACAGGACGTGCGCCGGATGGGCGGGCTCTGGCGGCACCTGCCCCTGACCCGTTGGCACGGGCTCATCGGCGCCCTAGCCCTGGGGGGCTTACCCCTCCTTTCGGGCTTCTGGTCCAAGGACGCCATCCTCACCGCCACCCTCACCTACCCCTTCGGCGGGGTGGGCTTCTACGTGGGGGCGCTCTTGGTGGCGGTCCTCACCGCCATGTACGCCATGCGCTGGTTCGTCCTGGTCTTCCTGGGGGAGGAAAGGGGCCACCACCACCCCCACGAGGCCCCGGCGGTGATGCTTTGGCCCAACCACCTCCTGGCCCTGGGCTCGGTGCTTGCGGGCTACCTGGCCCTGCCCCATCCCCTGCCCAATGTGCTGGAGCCCTTCCTGAAGCCGGCTTTGGCGGAGGTGGAGGCCCACCACCTCTCCTTGGGGGCCGAGTGGGGCCTCATCGCCCTCTCCGCCCTGGTGGCCCTACTGGGGCTTTGGCTCGGCTACACCTTCTTCCAACGGAAAACCTTCCCCGCCTGGTACCTGGCCTTTGAGCGGGCGAGCCGGGAAAGCTTCTACGTGGACCAGATCTATAACGCCCTCCTGGTGAACCCCCTGAAGGCCCTGGCCGAAGCCCTCCTTCAGGGGGATTTCGGGCTCCTCAAGGGGTACTTTGGCCTTGGGGGTGCGGTGCGGGACCTGGGGCAGGGCGTGGCCCGGCTCCAGGCGGGCTACCTTAGGGTGTACGCCCTCCTCTTCGTGCTGGGCGTCCTTGTCCTCCTGGGGGTGATGCGGTGGTAGTCTTGGCCATCCTCCTACCCATCCTCTTTGGGGTGCTCCTCCTCTTGGGCGCCCCTAGGGCCTTGGGGGTCCTGGGGGCCTTGGCCTCCTTCGCCCTGAACCTGGCTCTTTTCCTGGCCCAAAGGGGCGGGGAAAGCTTCGCCGTAAGCCTGCCCCTCCTGCCGGGGGCGGGGGTCTACTGGGCCTTCGCCCTGGACGGGCTTTCCGCCCTCTTCTTCCTCACGGTGGGGCTCACCGTCCTCCTGGGGGCCCTCGTGGCCCGGGTGGAGGGGCGGTTTTTGGGCCTCGCCCTCCTCATGGAAGGGCTCCTTCTGGGCCTCTTCTCCGCCCAGGACCTGGTGGTCTTCTACCTCTTCTTTGAGGCGGCCCTGATCCCCGCCCTCCTCATGCTCCTCTTCTACGGGGGAGAAGGCAGGGTCAGGGCCATCTACACCTTCCTCCTCTTCACCCTGGTGGGCTCCTTGCCCATGCTGGCCGCCATCCTGGCGGTGAAGGCCTTGGGGGGAAGCCCCACCTTCCTCCTAAAGGACCTCCTCGCCCACCCCGTGCGGGGCGAGGCCGCCCTCTGGGTCTTCCTGGGCTTCGCCTTGGCCTTCGCCATCAAGACGCCCCTCTTCCCGGTGCACGCCTGGCTTCCCCTCTTCCACCGGGAAAACCACCCCTCGGGCCTGGCGGACGCCATGGGCACCCTGTACAAGGTGGGGGTCTTCGCCTTCTTCCGCTACGCCATCCCCCTAGCCCCCGAGGGCTTCGCCGAGCTCCAGGGGCTTCTCCTCTTCCTGGCGGCCCTTTCCGCGGTCTATGGGGCCTGGGTGGCCTTCTCCGCCAAGGACTTCAAGACCCTCCTCGCCTACGCCGGGGTTTCCCACATGGGGGTGGCGGCTTTAGGGGTCTTCTCCGGGACCCCGGAAGGGGCCCTAGGGGGGCTCTACCTCCTGGCGGCGAGCGGCGTCTACACGGGGGGGCTTTTCCTCTTGGCGGGGCGGCTTTATGAAAGGCTTCACACCCTGGAGATCGGGCGCTACCGGGGCCTCTCCCATAGCGCCCCGGGGCTTGCCGCCTTGGCCCTCTTCCTCTTCCTCGCCATGGTGGGGCTTCCCGGCCTCGCCGGCTTCCCCGGGGAGCTCATGACCCTGCTTGGGGCCTACAAGGCGAGCCCCTGGCTTGCGGGTTTCGCCTTCCTCTCGGTGATCGCCTCCGCCGCCTACGCCCTCACCGCCTTCCAGAAGACCTTCTGGGAGGAGGAGGGGAGGCAGGTGGCGGACCTTGGGGGGGAAGAGTGGCCCTTCGCCCTTCTGGCCGTTTTGGCCTTGGTCCTCCTGGGCGTCTTCCCGGGCTTTTTCCTACAGGGCCTTAGGCCCTTGGCGGAGGCCTTCGCCCGCATCCTCGGAGGTGGCGCATGACGCTTTTGGTGCTGGCCGGCTTCTCGGTGGTCCTCACCCTTCTAGGCTTTTTCGTCTCCGTCCCCGCCTTCAAGCGGCTCACCATCCTGGGGCTTTCCCTGGGGCTATTTGCCCTCCTCCTCACCTGGGGGCGGGCGGAGGCCTTTGGGCCTTACCAGGTGGACGGCGTTTCCCGGGCCTTCACCCTCCTCGCCCTCCTGGGGGCCCTTTGGACCGTGGGGCTCGTGCGCACCCGGCGCTTTGAGTTCTACCTGCTCGTCCTCTACGCCGCCACGGGGATGCACCTCCTCGCCTCCACCAAGAACCTGGTCCTGATGCTGGTGGCCCTCGAGGCCCTCTCCCTTCCCCTCTACGCCCTCGCCACCTGGCGGCGGGGGGCGGGCCTCGAGGCGGCCCTCAAGTACTTCCTCCTGGGGGCCTTGGCCGCCGCCTTCTTCCTCTACGGCACCGCCCTCTTCTACGGGGCCACGGGAAGCCTCCTGGCGGGCACCCCCGGGGAAGGCCCCCTCTACGCCCTGGCCTTGGCCCTCCTCCTGGTGGGGCTCGGCTTCAAGGTGGCCCTGGCCCCCTTCCACTTCTGGACCCCGGACGTCTACCAGGGTAGCCCCACCCCGGTGGTCCTCTTCATGGCCACGGGGGTGAAGGCCGCCGCCTTCGCCGCCCTCCTCCGGGTGGTGGCCCCAGGGGCGGGGGACGCTTTGGCCCTCCTCGTGGCCCTTTCCGTGCTCATCGGCAACCTGGCCGCCCTGAGCCAGAAGGAGGCCAAGAGGCTTCTCGCCTACTCCTCCATCGCCCACGCCGGGTACATGGCCCTGGCCCTTTATACCGGGAACGCCCAGGCCTTGGGCTTTTACCTCCTCACCTACGTCCTGGCCACGGGCCTGGCCTTCGCCGTGCTCTCGGAGGTTTCCCCGGACCAGGTGCCCCTGGAGCGCCTCAAGGGCCTCTTCCACAAGGACCCCCTCCTGGGCCTAAGCCTCTTCGTGGCCGCCCTCTCCCTCCTGGGCCTACCCCCCTTGGCGGGCTTCTGGGGGAAGTACCTGGTCTTCACGGAGGCGGCCAAGGCGGGGCAGTGGGGGCTTTTGGTCCTGGCCCTCCTCACGAGCGCCGTGAGCGCCTACTACTACCTGGGCCTGGCCCTCATGGTCTTCCAAAAGGGCGAGGCGGAAGCCGCCCCCAGGCCCCTGGCCCGGAACGTGGCCCTTTTGGTGGCCCTTTTCCTCCTCCTCCTCGGGCTTTTCCCGGGAACCGTTCTTCCCGCCCTGGCGGCGGGCTAGGTCCATGCGGCATCCCAAGGGGGGCCTTGGCCCCCCTTGTGCCCTTTTTGGGGCTTGGGTAAAGTGAAGGGAAACGTGGAGGACCCCTTAGCCCCCTTGTCCCCAGAGCTATGGGAGGAAGACCCCTTAGCGGGGGTGCGGCTTTTGGCCCAAGGCCTCCCCAAGGGCATCCGGGGGGCGTGGCTTTTGGGCGTGGCGAGCGGCTTCCTCTGGCCCGAGGCCCCGCCCCCTAAGGACCTCGCCGCCCTCTTCCGCCGCCTGGAGGGGGCGTGGCGGGAAGCGGAAAACTACTTCCTGGACACGGGCCTGGACTTCCCCGTTTTGGTGAGCGAGTGGGCGAGGGGGGCCCTCGAGCCCCTCCTCTACCGCAAGCGCCGCCCCAACTACGCCCGCCTGCGCCAGGCCTTTCTCCAAGGAAGCCGCCTCGGGGAAGCCCTTCGGGCCAAAACCCCCTAGAGGATCCGCTTCCCCAAAAGGCTTAGGGCCAGGCCCACCATCATCTCCGCCGTGCGGTTCCGCTCGTCCAGGATGGGGTTCACCTCCACAAGGTCCAGGCTTCTCACCCGCCCCGCCTGGGCCAGGATTTCCATGAGGAGGTGGGCCTCCCGGTAGCTAAGCCCTCCCGGCACCGGGGTACCCACCCCGGGGGCCAGGGTGGGGTCCAGGACGTCCGCATCCAAGGAGACGTGAAGGGGAAGGCCATCCAGGTAGGCCAAGGCCTCCTCGGCGATGCGGGCGATGCCCAGGCGGTCCACCTCGTGCATGGTGTAAACCCTAACCCCCATCTCCCGCAAAAGCCGCTTTTCCCCGGGGTCCAGGCTCCGCACCCCGATGAGGACCACGTCCCTCGGGTCCACCGCCCGGAAAACCTCGGTGAGCCGGGCGTGGCCTAGCCCGGCGAGCACCGCCAGGGGCATCCCGTGGATGTTCCCGGAAGGGCTCGTTTCCGGGGTGTTGAAGTCGGCGTGGGCGTCCACCCAGATAACGCCAAGCCTCCCCTTGGCCACGCCGGACACGGAGCCCATGGAGAGGGAGTGGTCCCCCCCAAGAACGATGGGGAAAACTCCCTCGGGCAAGGCGCGGAGCCTCTCCTGGAGTTCCAAGGCCGCCTGGCGGATCTCCTCCAGGTAGGGCCCCTTGCGCCCCCTAAGGGTTTCCGCCACGGGCACCCGCACGTTCCCGAGGTCCTCCACCAGGTAGCCCAAGGCCTCCAGCTCCTCCAGAAGCCGGGCGTAGCGCAGGGCGGAAGGCCCCATGTCCACCCCGCGCCTTCCCGCCCCCAGGTCCATGGGTACCCCGACCACCGCTACCCGTTCCATGGGGGGCATGGTAGCAGAAAGCCCTATGCGTTGCCCGGGAAGTTTATGCCCGCTTCAGCCAGGTCCCCACCACCCCTACCCCCCAAGCCCCCAGGGGCCCCCCCAAAAAACCAGCCACCACAACGGCACGGAGGGCCCAAGGGGGAACACATTCCTGAGGCAAGCGGAAGAAGCAGGCCCTTTTGGCAGCGGCCCACAAGCTTCTTCGGCGGATGATGGGACGGCTCAGGGCCTACCACGCCGGTCAGGTGGACCGGGTGGCTTGACGGGGAAGACCGTATCAATCCCCTTACGGGGAAGCATCTCTTGCAACCAAGGCATCTTGTCCGGGGAAATCCAGGGTAAGAACGCGTCGCAATCCCCTTACGGGGAAGCATCTTTTGCAACTGGGGGGCCGTGGCGGTGGCTACCTCTGGCGGGCTCATGTCGCAATCCCCTTACGGGGAAGCATCTCTTGCAACTCCTACGAGTCCCACGAAGACATCCTGAAGGCGTACGAGCTCATGTCGCAATCCCCTTACGGGGAAGCATCTTTTGCAACTACATCCTGATAAAGCGAAATGGTAGGCTAATAAAGATCCTGTCGCAATCCCCTTACGGGGAAACATCTTTTGCAACTAAACCGGGCATATTCGCTCATGCGTCATGCTCAAAACCCTGGGTCGCAATCCCCTTACGGGGAAGCATCTTTTGCAACGCAGAGGATGTGCTCAAGGCTTGCGCATTGATGGAGGTCGCAATCCCCTTACGGGGAAGCATCTTTTGCAACATATTCTCGGGGTAAAAGCTTACTTACCACTTGAATACTTCTAGTCGCAATCCCCTTACGGGGAAGCATCTTTTGCAACTGCGGGCAAGTGAGTTAGTCCGCATGGGCTACAAGTCGCAATCCCCTTACGGGGAAGCATCTTTTGCAACCGAGCGGACCGCCGAGGGGTTAGCTCGCAATGTGGGGCAGTCGCAATCCCCTTACGGGGAAGCATCTTTTGCAACGTATCCCCTGGCATAACCACTTTGAGGCGCTCACCCCGTCGCAATCCCCTTACGGGGAAGCATCTTTTGCAACTGAGGCCATTGAGGAGCAACTGAAACGGGTAGATTTGTACGTCGCAATCCCCTTACGGGGAAGCATCTTTTGCAACGAAAGCCGCCGCGTGGAAGAGGGATGTCTGGCGCGAATGGGGTGTCGCAATCCCCTTACGGGGAAGCATCTCTTGCAACCCGGGTGGGCCGCACCGAGTACGGCACGACCATCTACCGGGGTCGCAATCCCCTTACGGGGAAGCATCTCTTGCAACACAACCGCTCCTGCACCATATGTTTGCACCATACTCCAAAGTCGCAATCCCCTTACGGGGAAGCATCTCTTGCAACTGGTGGGAGTTGCGGAGCCACGTGCTCCGTATCCTCACCAGTCGCAATCCCCTTACGGGGAAGCATCTCTTGCAACCTTGAACGTCTTTACTTCTCCGGCAACAACATCTATCCTAGGTCGCAATCCCCTTACGGGGAAGCATCTCTTGCAACGGCAACCCCTCAAAAGCAACGTTCTGGAGGGCATGCTCCAGAGGGGGGTTTCTGAGAAAGATGAAGCTTGGAATATGCACATGCCGTATAAGGGCCATTTTTAGGGGTTTATGCCGTCAGGAAGGCGCATAGGAAACGGGCGATGAGAAGGGAAAGGCGCATAAAGCCCATGCCTAAGGCAAAAACCGGTTGTCAAGATGCCCACCGGCGGGTGCCGGTACCCTGATTTTACCACTTTACTGAAACGCTTGACGCGGTGCAAAAAAGACGAGTGAAGGCCCTTGAAGAGCTCGCTATAACATGAGAAAGCGAAAAACGCGCCCTTTCCGTCGTGTCAAGCCCCCCTTGCCGCAAGCGCCCCCAGTCCCCCACCCTAGGAAAACCGCCCAAGGAGCGCTATACTTGTAGGGATGGAACAGCGCGAGGTGACCAGCATCAATCTAGCCCGCATTTTGAAGGAAGGAGGCACCGCCCGGGCCGTGGGCGTGGTGCGGGAGGCCTTCCATGTGGGCGAGGAGCGCTTCCCCTTGGAGGGCGAAGCCACCTGGAAGGTGGCGGTGTCTGCCGTGGGCGGCCAAGAGTACTGGCTTTCCGGCGAGGTAGAAGGGGTGGTCCTCATGGAGTGCCGCCGCTGCCTCAAGCCCACCCCCACCCACGTCCACGCCCACTTCCAGCACCTCCTCCGCTACCAGGAGGGCCTGAAGGAGGTGGTCTTCCACGAGGAGGAAGAGGAGGAGTACTACACCTTTGGCCTTCCCGACCTGGACCTCCTCCCCTTCCTCACGGAGGCCTTTGTCACGGAGATGCCCTACACGGTGCTTTGCGAGGAGGGGTGCAAGGGGCTTTGCCCGGTGTGCGGGGCCGACCGCAACCTGGCGGACTGCGGCCACGAGGTGAGGCTCTCCCACCCCTTCACGGGGCTTAAGGACCTCCTTCCCGAACTCTAGCGGGTCTGCTATACTACCAGGGGTTTAGCGGGGGCCAAGGCCCCCCATGGAGGATTGGAGATGGCCAAGCACCCGGTACCTAAGAAGAAGACCTCCAAGGCGCGGCGCGACGCCCGCAGGAGCCACCACGCCCTGACCCCCCCGACCCTGGTTCCCTGCCCCGAGTGCAAGGCGATGAAGCCCCCGCACACCGTCTGCCCGGAGTGCGGCTACTACAACGGGCGCAAGGTCCTGGAGGTTTAGACCCCCCAAGTCCCCAAGCCCCGGCCCTCCGGGGCCTCAACTTTTTTCATGGGCGCGGGTATAGTAAAGCCCATGACGGGAGGTCAGGCATGAGCGGCATCCTGGCCCTGGGGGCTTACGTGCCCCAAAGGGTCATGAAAAACGAGGAGTTTGAGGCCTACCTGGACACCTCCGACGAGTGGATCGTGACCCGCACGGGCATCCGGGAGCGGCGCATCGCCGCGGAGGACGAGTACACCTCGGACCTAGCCTTCAAGGCGGTGGAGGACCTCCTTGCCCGCCACCCGGGGGCCTTGGAAGGGGTGGACGGGGTCATCGTGGCCACCAACACGCCGGACGCCCTCTTCCCCGACACCGCCGCCTTGGTCCAAGCCCGCTTCGGCCTTTCCGCCTTCGCTTACGACCTCCTGGCGGGCTGCCCGGGATGGGTCTACGGCCTGGCCCAGGCCCACGCCCTGGTGGAGGCGGGCCTGGCCCGCAAGGTCCTGGTGGTGGGGGCCGAGGCCCTTTCCAAGATCCTGGACTGGAACGACCGGGCCACCGCCGTCCTCTTCGGGGATGCGGGGGGGGCTGCGGTGGTGGGGAAGGTGCGGGAAGGCTTCGGCTTCAAGTCCTTCGTCCTGGGGGCGGACGGCACCGGGGCCAAGGAGCTCTACCACGCCTGCGTGGCCCCTAGGCTACCCGACGGCACCTCCATGCGAAACCGCCTCTACATGAACGGGCGGGAGGTCTTCAAGTTCGCCGTGCGGGTGATGAACACCGCCACCCTCGAGGCCATAGAAAAGGCCGGCCTCACCCCCGAGGACATCAAGGCCTTCGTGCCCCACCAGGCCAACCTCCGCATCATTGACGCCGCCCGGGAGCGGCTTGGGCTCCCTTGGGAGCGGGTGGTGGTGAACGTGGACCGCTACGGGAACACCTCCACCGCCTCCATCCCCCTGGCCCTCAAGGAGGCGGTGGACGCTGGGCGCATCCGGGAGGGGGACCACGTGCTTTTGGTATCCTTCGGGGCCGGGCTCACCTGGGCGGCGGCGGTCCTCACCTGGGGGGGTGCCTGATGTGGGCGGCCCTCTTCCCGGGGCAGGGCTCGCAGAAGGTGGGCATGGGGAAAGCCCTCTACGAGGCCTTCCTCGAGGCCCGGGAGGTCCTGGACCGGGCGGAGGCGGTCCTGCCGGGCCTCCTTTCCCTCATGTGGGAAGGCCCCGAGGAGGCCCTCACCCTCACGGAAAACCAGCAACCCGCCCTCCTCGCCGTGGGCTACGCCGCCTACCGGGCCTACCTGGCCCAAGGGGGCAAACCCCCCGCCCTGGCCGCCGGGCACTCCTTGGGGGAGTGGACGGCCCACGTGGCCGCCGGCACCCTGGAGCTGGAAGACGCCTTAAGGCTTGTGCGCCTCCGGGGGCGGTACATGCAGGAGGCGGTACCCCCGGGCCAGGGGGCCATGGCCGCCATCCTCAAGCTCCCCTTGGAGGAGATCCAGGCCGCTTTGCAGGGCCTGGAAGGGGTGGAGATCGCCAACCTCAACGCCCCCGAGCAGACGGTGATTTCGGGGAGAAAGGAGGCGGTGGAAAAGGCGGCGGAAAGGCTTAAGGCCCTCAGGGCCCGCGTGGTCTTCCTCCCCGTTTCCGCCCCCTTCCACTCCTCCCTCATGGCCCCCGCCCGGGAAAGGCTCGCCCGGGAGCTGGAAGGGGTTCCCTTCCGGAAGCCCCTCTTCCCCGTCTACTCCAACGTCACCGCCCAACCGGTGGAGGACCCCGGGGCCATCAAGGAGCTCCTTCTCCAGCAGATCACCGCCCCCGTGCGCTGGGTGGAGATCCTCAAGGACATGGAAAGGCAGGGTGTGCGCCGCTTTTTGGAGTTCGGGAGCGGGGAGGTGCTCAAAGGGCTCGTGGGCCGCACCCTGGAAGGGGCGGAGGTCCTTTCCGTTACCGACCCGGAAACCCTAAGGAAGGCTTTGGAGGTGCAGGATGCGTAAGGCGCTCGTCACCGGAGCGAGCCGGGGCATCGGCCGGGCCATCGCCCTCCGCCTGGCCCAGGAGGGTTTTGCCCTGGCCATCCACTACGGCCAAAACCGGGAAAAGGCGGAGGAGGTGGCGGAGGAGGCCCGCCGCCTGGGAAGCCCTTTGGTGGGCGTCCTGGGAGCGAACCTTTTGGAGGCGGAGGCGGTCAGCGCCTTGGTGCACCAGGCGGCGGAGCTTCTGGGAGGGCTAGACACCTTGGTGAACAACGCCGGCATCACCCGGGACACCCTCCTCGTGCGCATGAAGGACGAGGACTGGGAGCTGGTGCTGGAGGCCAACCTCTCCGCCGTCTTCCGCACCACCCGCGAGGCCATCAAGCTCATGATGAAGGCCCGCTTCGGGCGCATCGTGAACATCACCAGCGTGGTGGGGCTTTTGGGCAACCCGGGCCAGGCCAACTACGTGGCCTCCAAGGCGGGGCTCATCGGCTTTACCCGCGCCGTGGCCAAGGAGTACGCCCAGCGGGGCATCACGGTGAACGCCGTGGCCCCGGGGTTCATTGAAACGGAGATGACGGCAAAGCTCCCCCAAGAGGTGCGGGAGGCCTACCTGAAGCAGATCCCCGCTGGGCGCTTTGGCCGGCCCGAGGACGTGGCCGAGGCGGTGGCCTTCTTGGTCTCGGAAAGGGCGGGCTACATCACCGGCCAGACCCTTTGCGTGGACGGGGGGCTTACCCCCCACTAGGTGGTAAAATCCCCCAGGGAGGTTTCCATGACGGAGCAGGAAATCTTTGAAAAGGTCAAGGCGGTTATCGCGGACAAGCTCCAGGTGGAGCCGGAGAAGGTGACCCTCGAGGCCCGCTTCATTGAGGACCTGGGGGCGGACTCCCTGGACACCGTGGAGCTCATCATGGGCCTGGAGGACGAGTTCGGCCTGGAGATCTCCGACGAGGAGGCGGAGAAGATCCGCACCGTGAAGGATGCGGTGGCGTACATCAAGGGCAAGCTAGGAGCCTAGAAGGGGCGCCGGACCGGGTTCTCTAGGATGGAGCCCCGTCCGGCGCTTTCCTTTTGGCGGTATACTGCCCCCATGCGACGCGTGGTGGTCACCGGCCTCGGGGCCCTCACCCCCATCGGGGTGGGGCAGGAGGCTTTCCACAAGGCCCAACTGGAAGGCAGGAGTGGGGTCCGCCCCATCACCCGGTTTGACGCCTCGGCGCTTCCCGTGCGCATCGCCGCCGAGGTGGACGTGGACCCCGAGGCCTTCTTGGACAAGAAGGAGATCAAGCGCCTGGACCGCTTCGCCCAGTACGCCCTCATCGCCGCCGAACTGGCCCTCAAGGATGCCGGGCTGGAACCGGGTGCCCTGGACCCCGAGCGGGTGGGCACCCTGGTGGGCACCGGCATCGGGGGCATGGAAACCTGGGAGGCGCAGAGCAAGGTCTTCCTGGAAAGGGGCCCTAACCGCCTCAGCCCCTTCTTCATCCCCATGATGATCGCCAACATGGCCTCGGCCCACATCGCCATGCGCTACGGCTTCATGGGGCCCTCCACCACCGCCGTCACCGCCTGCGCCACGGGCTCGGACGCCATCGGCCAAGCCTTCCGCATGATCCAGTGGGGAGAGGCGGACGTGGTCCTGGCCGGGGGCACGGAGGCCGCCATCACCCCCATGGCCATCGGGGCTTTCGCCGTGATGCGGGCCCTTTCCACCCGGAACGAGGAGCCCCATAAGGCGAGCCGCCCCTTCACCCTAAGCCGGGACGGGTTCGTCATGGGGGAGGGGGCGGGGGTGTTGGTCCTCGAGGCCTACGAGCACGCCCTGAAGCGGGGGGCCAGGGTCTACGCCGAGATCGTGGGCTTTGGCCGGAGCGCTGACGCCCACCACATCACCGAGCCCCACCCCGAGGGGAAAGGGGCTGCCTTGGCCATGCGCCGGGCCCTGGAGGACGCCCAGGTGCCCCCCGAGGCCGTGGGCTACATCAACGCCCACGGCACCTCCACCCCCGTGGGGGACCGGGCGGAGGTCCTGGCCATCAAGCAGGTCTTCGGGGAGCACGCCAAGCGGCTCATGGTTTCCAGCACCAAGAGCATGATCGGCCACCTCCTGGGGGCGGCGGGGGCGGTGGAGGCCATCGCCACGGTGCAGGCCCTCTACCACGGGGTCATCCCCCCCACCATCAACCTGGAGGACCCCGACCCCGAGCTGGACCTGGACTTCGTCCCCGAGCCCCGGGAGGCCAAGGTGGACTACGCCCTTTCCAACTCCTTCGCCTTTGGCGGCCACAACGCCGTCCTCCTCTTCAAGCGGGCCTAGATGCTTTTCCCTAGGGAAACCCTTCTGGAACTGGAGGCGAACCGCCTCGCCCCTTACGCGCAAAAGGCCAAGGACACCCAGGGGCGCCTCCACCCCGAGCCCGAGTCCCCTTTCCGCACCCCCTACCAGAAGGACCGGGACCGCATCCTTCACACCACCGCCTTCCGCCGCCTGGAGTACAAGACCCAGGTGCTTCCGGGCTGGGCGGGGGACTACTACCGCACCCGCCTCACGCATACCCTGGAGGTGGCCCAGGTATCCCGCTCCATCGCCCGGGCCCTCGGCCTCAACGAGGACCTCACCGAGGCCATCGCCCTCTCCCACGACCTGGGCCACCCCCCCTTCGGCCACACGGGGGAGAAGGTCCTGCACGAGCTCATGAAGGACCACGGGGGGTTTGAGCACAACGCCCATGCCCTGCGCATCCTCACCCACCTGGAGGTGCGCTACCCGGGCTTCCGCGGCCTCAACCTCACCTACGAGGTCCTGGAGGGCATCGCCACCCACGAGGCCGCCTACGTCCCCGGCTTCAAGGAGGTGTACCCGGGGCAGGGGACCCTCGAGGCCCAGGTGGTGGACCTCTCCGACGCCATCGCCTACGCCGCCCACGACCTGGACGACGGGCTCAGGGCGGGGCTTTTGCGCCCGGAGGAGCTATTGGAAGTCCCCCTCCTCAAGGCCCTAGCCCAGGAGGAAGGGCTGGACCTCCTGAGGCTTCCCGAGTTGGAAAGGCGGGTTTTGGTGCGGCAACTCCTGGGCTACTTCATCACCGCCGCCATTGAGGCCACCCACGCCCGCCTGGAGGCGGCGAAGGTGCAAAGCGCCGAGGCGGTGCGCCGCCACCCAAGCCGCCTCGCCGCCCTCACGGAGGAGGCGGAACGGGGGCTTAAGGAGCTCAAGGCGTTTTTGCTGGAACGCTTCTACCGCCACCCCGAGGTGCTCCGGGAGAGGCTCAAGGCGGAAACCGCCCTGGAAGGGCTTTTCCGCGCCTACACCCGCTACCCGGAAACCCTGCCCAGGGAGGTACAGGGGCGCATCCTCGAGGAGGGCCTGGAGCGGGCGGTGTGCGACTACATCGCCGGCATGACGGACCGCTACGCCCTGGAGGCTTACCGCCGCCTTTTCCCCTAAGGCGTAAAATGGGTAAGTGAAAACCCTAGACTGGAATACCCTTTTTGGCGAAAGGGCGAGCCGTATCCAAGCCTCCACCATCCGGGAGCTCCTAAAGCTCACCCAGCGCCCTGGAGTCATCAGCTTCGCCGGGGGGCTTCCCGCCCCCGAGCTTTTCCCCAAGGACCTGGCGGCGGAAAAGGCGGCGGCCATCCTCCGGGATAAGGGCGAAGTGGCCCTGCAGTACGGGCCCACGGAGGGCTACTTCCCCCTAAGGACCTGGGTGGCGGAATGGCTCGGGGTAAGCCCGGAGGAAGTCCTCATCACCACGGGAAGCCAGCAGGCCTTGGACCTCCTGGGCAAGGTCTTCCTGGACGAGGGAAGCCCCCTCCTCCTGGAAGCCCCCAGCTACATGGGGGCCATCCAGGCCTTCCGCCCCTATGGCCCCCGCTTCCGCACCGTGCCCGCCGGGGAGGAGGGGCCGGACCTCGAGGCCCTGGAGGAGGCCCTTAGGGAGGAGCGCCCCCGCTTCCTCTACCTCATCCCCTCCTTCCAAAACCCCTCGGGGGGCCTCATGCCCCTTCCCGCCCGCAAGCGCCTCCTGGAGATGGTCATGGAGCGGGGCCTCGTGGTGGTGGAGGACGACGCCTACCGGGAGCTCTACTTTGGCGAAAGCCGGCTTCCAAGCCTCTTTGAGCTCGCCCGGGAGGCGGGCTACCCCGGGGTCATCTACCTGAGTAGCTTCTCCAAAATCCTCGCCCCGGGCCTCAGGGTGGCCTTCGTGGCTGCCCACCCCGAGGCCATCCTGAAGCTCACCCAGGCCAAGCAGGGGGCGGACCTCCACACCCCCGTCCTCAACCAGATGCTGGTCCACGCCTTGGTGCAGGAGGGCTTCCCCGAACGCCTCGCCCTCATCCGCCGAACCTACCGGGAGAAGGCGGAGGCCATGCTCGCCGCCCTGGACCGGGAGATGCCCGAAGGGGTGCGCTACACCCGGCCCAAGGGGGGCATGTTCGTCTGGATGACCCTGCCCCAGGGGCTTTCCGCGGAGCGCCTCTTCCAGCGGGCCATAGAGGAGAGCGTGGCCTTCGTGCCCGGCGGCCCCTTCTTCGCCAACGGGGGCGGGGAGAACACCCTAAGGCTTTCCTACGCCACCATGGACCGGGCCCGGATAGAAGAGGGCGTGCGCCGCCTGGGGAGGGCGCTGAAGGGCCTACTCGCCCTCGTCTAGGAAAAGGAGGGGCTCCCGCTGGCGCAAGGCCGCCACCAACGCATCCAAAAAAGCCTCGCCCGCGCAGACCGTTTCTTTGGGGTTTCGCAGAAGCGGCTTTCTGCGGCTATCCATCTCCAAGACCCAGTGGGCCTCCACAAGCCCTTGGGCCCAAAGGGGGGGCCGCCTTTGGGCTAAGGCGGCCAGGCCTTCCTTAAAGCGGGCATAGATGGGAAGGAGTTCGTCCCCTTCGGGTCGCTTGTAGGTGCCCTTCCGCTTGGTAGGGGCGCCGTGGTCCAACACCACCACGTACCCCACCACCACCTCCGGGAAAAGCATCTGTACGGAGGAGACCTCCCCCACCAAGTCATCCAGGCGGTTAGGCCACGAACCCGAAGGGTTTCGCAGAATGGACTTGAGGGAAAGGAGGAGCCGGGGCTTTTTAGGCTCCACAGGGTAAACCAAGCCCAGGTCCCACGATTTTTCCCGCGCCAGGCCGGGCACCTGGACCTCCTCTGCCAGATAGGGCCAAAGCTTGCGGGGAAGGCGGTCCCTTAGCCGCTTTACCAAGTACTGGGCCAGGCCGCCTTGGCGCCCGCTGTCCTGGGAGGAGGAGCCCAGCACCCCTTGCAAAAGGCGCTCCAACTCCCTGGCTAGCTGGTCCATCCCCAAACCTCCAGGGGTTGAAGGGAAGCCCCAGGGACCTCGCGGACGAAGCGCTTTTGGGCGAGCTCGGCGTACTGGGGCACAAGCTCCACCCCCAAGGCCCTCCGCCCCCACCGGGCGGCGGCGATGAGGGTGGTGCCGGTGCCGGCGAAGGGGTCCAGGACCACGTCCCCCACGAAGCTAAACATGCGCACGAGCCTCTCGGCGAGCTCCAGGGGGAAGGGAGCGGGGTGGGCCTTGGTGCTCTCCCCCGGGATGTCGTCCCAGATCTGCCGGAACCAACGGGCAAAGAGGTCCTTGGGGATTTTGGAAGCCTCCCGTTGCTCGGGGGTGGGCTTGCGGTAGCCCCCGGGCTTCCGTTGCATGAGGATGTACTCCACCTCGGTCTTGATGATGGCCCCGGGCTCGTAGGGCTTGCCCAAGAAGAAACCGGGGCGGTCCGCCTCGAGGGCGGCGTTCGTGTGCTTGTGCCAAAGGATGGGGTTCAGGTTGTCAAAGCCCATCTTCCGGCACCGCACCTGGATGTCGGCGTGGAGGGGGAAGACCAGGTGCCGCCCGAAGCGCTTCCGGGCCACGGCCACGTCCCCCACCACCACGATGAGCCTCCCCCCGGGCACCAGCAGGCGGTACACCTCCCGCCACACCCGGTCCAGCTCGTCCAGGAAAGCCTCGTAGTCCTCCACGTGGCCGAGCTGGCCGGGCACGTCCTCGTAGCGCTTCAGGGTCCAGTAGGGGGGAGAGGTGAGGACCAGGTGCACGGAGGCGTCGGGGAAAGCGCTCAGGACCTCCCGGGCATCCCCCACGTAGAGGGCGTGCTGCCCTTTGGGCGCTTCCACCTCTGCCGCCGGAAGGGCCTGGGAACCGTTCATTGGGCTTCAGTATATCCTTCCAAGCGGATGCCCTCCGGCCACACCCCCCCTACCGCCTCCCAGGCCTGGGCCATGTCCGAAGGTACGGGGGCCAGGAACTCCAGGATGCGCCCGGTGCGGGGATGGGGGATCCGGAGCTCGTAGGCGTGGAGGGCCTGGCGGGGGATATGGGGGCTTCTCCTGCCGTAAACCTCATCCCCCAGGATGGGGGCCTTGAGGTGCTTCAGGTGCACCCGGATCTGGTGGGTGCGGCCCGTGTAGGGCCTGGCCTCCACCAGGGCGTAGGGCCCTGCGGTGGCGAGGACCCTAAACTCCGTCTCGGCGTACCGAGGGGCCACGCCTCCCACGTGCATCTTGTGCCGCTCCACCGGGTGGCGCCCAATGGGGGCGATGAGGGTCCCCTCCTTAGGGTGCCCCTCGGTGAGGGCCAGGTAGCGCTTCATCACCAGCCGGTCGCGGAAGGCCCGGGAAAGGGCCTCCACCGCCCCCGGGCGCTTGGCCACCACCAAAACGCCGCTCGTGTCCTTGTCCAGGCGGTGGACGATGCCCGGGCGCACCAGCTCGGGCCGCATGGGCGGTAGGGCTTCGGGAACCTCCAAATAGCGGCCCAAAAGGGCGTTCACCACGGTACCCGTGTAGACCCCGGGGGCGGGATGGGTGAGGAGGCCTGGGGGCTTGTTCAGGACCAGGAGGTCCTCGTCCTCGTAGAGCACGGGGATGGGAAGGTCTTCCGGGACCACCATGGGGCTTTCCTCGGGCGGGTCCACGTGGACTTCTTCTCCCTTGAGGCGGTAGGCGGGCTTTTCCACCACCCTGTTCCCCACCCGCACCCGGCCCTGGGCGATCCAGGCCTGGGCGCGGGCCCGGCTCACGCCGCAAGCCTCGGCCACCGCCTGGTCCAGGCGCACGCCTTCCGCCTGAAAGCGCACCACGCTCCCCATTGTAGGGCTAGAAGCTGTGCTCAGGGCCAGGGAAAACCCCCTCCCGCACCTCCTTGGCGTACTGGGCCAGGGCTTCTTGGATAAGTTTCCCCGCCTCCAGGTAGCGCTTCACGAAGCGGGGCTTGAACTCCCCGTAAAGCCCCACCACATCGTGAAAGACCAGGACCTGGGCGTCCGTATAGGGCCCAGCCCCGATGCCCACCGTGTGGATGGAAAGCTTCTCCGTGATCTCCTTGGCCAAAGGGGTGGGCACCATCTCCAGCACCACCCCGTAAGCCCCTGCCTCCTCCAGGGCCAAGGCGCCCTTTAGGATGCGCTCCGCCTCCTCTCGGCGCTTGCCTTGGAGCTTATAGCCCCCAAGCTGGCTTGCCGTCTGGGGGGTGAGGCCCACGTGGCCCAGGACCGGCACCCCGGCCCGGGTGAGGCCCCTCACGATTTCCGCCACCTCCTCGCCCCCCTCCAGCTTCACCGCATCCGCCCCGCCCTCCTTGAGAAGGCGCTCCGCTGCCCCTAGGGCCCGGTCCAAGGTGGCGTAGGAGAGGTAGGGCAGGTCCGCCACCAGGAAGGTGTTGGGGGCTCCCCGCCTGGCCGCCTTGGTGTGGTGGAGCATCTCCTCCAGGGTGACGGGGACGGTGGAGGGGTAGCCCAGCACCACCATGCCCAAGGAGTCCCCCACCAGGATGGCGTCCACCCCCGCCTCCTCCGCCAGGCGGGCCGTGGGGTAGTCGTAGGCGGTGAGGTAGACGAGCCTTTTGCCCTTGGCCTCGCGAAACTCCTTCACCGTGCGCCGCACGGGAAAAGGCTATCATGAAAGGGCGTGGAGGTTTACCCGGACCTTGCCCTAAGGCCCAAGACCCTGGACGAGTACATCGGCCAGGAGCGGCTCAAGAGGAAGCTCAGGGTCTACCTCGAGGCCGCCAAGGCCCGGGGGGAGCCCCTGGAGCACCTCCTCCTCTTCGGGCCCCCTGGCCTCGGCAAGACCACCCTAGCGCACGTCATCGCCCACGAGCTCGGGGTGAACCTGCGCATCACCTCGGGGCCGGCCATAGAAAAGCCCGGGGACCTGGCCGCCATCCTCGCTAACTCCCTGGAGGAGGGGGACATCCTCTTCATTGACGAGATCCACCGCCTAAGCCGCCAGGCGGAGGAGCACCTCTACCCGGCCATGGAGGACTTCAAGATGGACATCGTCATCGGCCAGGGGCCGGCGGCGAGGACCATCCGCCTGGAGCTTCCCCGCTTCACCTTGATCGGGGCCACCACCCGCCCAGGCCTCATCACCCCGCCCTTAAGAAGCCGCTTCGGCATCGTGGAGCACCTGGAGTACTACACCCTGGAGGAGCTTGCCCTGGGGATCAAACGGGACGCCCGCCTCCTTGGGGTGGAGATCACCGAGGAGGCCGCCTTGGAGATCGCCAAGCGGAGCCGGGGGACCATGCGCATCGCCAAGCGCCTCTTCCGCAGGGTGCGGGACTTCGCCCAGGTGGCGGGGGAAGGGGTCATCACCGCCGAAAGGGCCAAGGAGGCCCTGGCCGCCCTAGGCCTGGACGAGCTCGGCCTGGAGAAGCGGGACCGGGAGATCCTCGAGGCCCTCATCCTCCGCTTCGGCGGCGGCCCCGTGGGCCTCGCCACCCTGGCCACGGCGGTGTCCGAAGACCCCGGGACCCTGGAGGAGGTGCACGAGCCCTACCTCATCCAGCAGGGCCTCCTCAAGCGCACCCCCAGGGGGCGGGTGGCCACGGAGAGGGCCTACCGCCACCTGGGCTACCCGCCCCCCGCAGAACCCCTCCTCTAGCATGATCCGGGCCACCCTGGAAGAACTGGACCTGGGCGAGCTCTTAAAGGCCCTCGCCGCCCAGCGGAAAAGCGCCGTGGTGGCCTTCCAGGGGCGCATCTACGGCCGGGTCCACCTCCTCTATGGGCGCATCCTCTACGCCCGCACGGAGCCCGGGCCCCACCTGGGGGAGTACCTGGTGCGCCTCGGCCACCTGAGCCTGGAGGAGGTGCAGGCCCTGGTGGAGCGCCAGGGCCGGGAAAACCCCGGCACCCCCTTGGGGGCCTTGGCCCTGGAGCTCGGCCTCATCGGGGAGGAGGAGCTAAGGGAGGCCCTGGAGGCCCAGGTCCTGGAGGCCTTGGCCACCCTCCTGGGGGAAAAGGAAGGGGAGATCCTGGCCGAGCCCCTCACGGAGGGGAGCCAGGTGGCCCTTCCCCACACCCTGGACACGGACGCCGCCCTCATGGAGGCGGCGAGGCGCCTGGACGAGTGGCGCCGGGGCCAGGTGGACCCGGACGAGGTCCTCCACCTGGTGGAAGACCCCACCCGCCACCCCCTTTCCCCCGAGGCCTGGGCGGTGTTGGAGCACCTGGACGGGGTGCGGCGGGCGCGGAGCGTGGCCCTCCTTTCCGGCCTGCCAGAGGAGGAGGTGTACCACCTCCTCTTTGAGCTCAAAAGCCGGGGCCTGGTGCGCCCCTCCACCCTCCTGGCGGAGGACCCCTTGGTCCTCATCCTGGCGGAAAGCGGGGTGGTGCGCAGGCTCCTCCTTTACCTCCTCGAGGCCCACCGCTTCCGCGTCCTCTTGGCCAAGGACCTGGAGATGGCCCTGAGGCTCCTCAAGGAAAGGCCCAAGGGGGTCATCCTCCAAGGGGAAAAGGCCCTGGAATGGGCCCGCAAAATCCGGGGCCACCCCGAAGGGAAACTGGCCTCCTTGTACCTGGTGAGCGAAACCCCCCCAGGCCTCCTCTTCCGCCCCCTAAGGGTCCTCCACCTGCCCAGGCCCCTGCGGCCCCAGGAGGTGCTCAAGGCCCTAAGCCCCCTGCGGCGGGGCTAGTTGGGCCGCCTGCCCTGGCGCAGGATGGCCTCCGCCCGCTCCCGGTAGGCGAGGAGGGCCTGGTACCACTCGTCGGCGGGGTGGACGTGGGGAAGGACCGCCTCGGCGCGGGCCAGGATCTCCTCGGGGGAGCGGTAGCCCAACTGGGCCAGGGTGTCCACCACCATCTCCTGGGCCCCCACCCACTCCCGGCTCCCCTCCTCGGAAAGCTCCGCCGCCTTGCGGTAGTGGGCCAAGGCCTCCTCCAGGTGCATGAGGTCGTAGGCCACGTGGCCCAGGATGAGCTCCCCCGCCGCCTCCGCCCCCTGGGCCATGGCCTCCTTAGCCACGCTTTCCGCCTCCTGGTAGCGCCCTTGGCGGTAAAGGGCCTCCGCCAGGTCCGCCAGGGCCTGGGCCCGGTAGGGGTAGCCCTCCTCCTCCAGGAGGGCCCGCAGGTGCTCCTCGGCCTCCAGATAGGCCCCCTGGTCCAAGGCCGCCACCCCCATCTCGTGGAGGACGTAGGGGCGCTCCTCCCCTTGGGCCCGCCCCAGGGCCTCCCGAAAAGCCGCCATGGCCTCCTCGTGGCGGCCTAGCCTCTGGAGGATCTGGCCCATGAGGAGGGGGGTGCCGTAGGCCTTGTGGCCGCTTTCCTCCTCCTTCCGCAAGGCCTCCTGCACCTCCTCGAGGGCGCGGTTGGGGTTTTCCAAAAGGAGATGGGCCCGGGCCAGGAGGTAGTGGCGGGTGGCGGCGTCCTCGGCCCCCTCCATCTCCCCCACCTCCCCTTCCGCCTCCCCCAAGGCCAGAAGCGCCCTCTCCCCTTCCCCCGCCTCCACCCACATGGCGGCGGCGTCCAGGAGGAGCCAGTAGCGCTCAAGCCCCAAGGCGAGCTCCGCCCCCCGCTCGTAGGCCATGGCCGCCTCCCGGTGGCGGCCAAGCCGCTCCAAAGCCCTCCCCTTCAGGGCCTCCGCCCGCCAGGCCAAAAAGGCGGGAAGCCCCTCCTTAAGCGTTCCCAGAACCTCCTCAAAGCGGCCCAGGTAGAAGAGGGCCTGGGCCTGGTGGTAGAGGGCCCGGGGGTCCTCCGTGGGGAGAAAGAGGGGGAGGACTTCCCGCTCGCTTCGGCCTTCCAAGGCCAAGAGCTCCGCCAAGAGGGCCCGGTAAAGGGGACTAAACTCCAGCCCCCCAAGCTCGTAGGCCTCCTCCAGGGCCCGGTGGGCCCGCTCTAGCCCCTCCTCCCCGTAGAGGCTATGCACCTCGGCGAGGAGCAGGAGGGCCTCCCGGGCCTCCTCCTTGGAGCCGAAGAGGGCCTTGCGGGTAAGGCGCTCTATGGCGGTATCGTAGTCCCCCTGGTGCAGGGCCTCGAGGACCCCCCTCATCGCCGCTAGAGGATACCACAGCCTTCAGTCCTCTCACCCGGTAAGGCGCTACCATAGGGCAAGGGAGGTAGATGTTGCCGCAACGCTTGAACCCTTTCACCCTAATCTTCCTGCTCCTCTTAGGCTACTTGGCCTATACCGCCTTCACCGGCCCCCCAGCCCCCACCCTCTCCTACACCGGTTTCCGGGACCTGGTGCGCCAGGGCAAGGTGGCCGAGGTCACCCTGGAGGAAACCCGCATCCTGGGCACGCTAAAGGAGCCCGAGCGCTTCCCCACCCCCCAAGGAGGCACCCAGGTGGCCCGCCGCTTCCAGGTGCCCCTGCCCCCCGTCCAGGTGGCGGACCCCGAGCTCTTGCGCTTCCTGGAGGAAAACGGGGTCCGGGTGGTCACCAAGACCCCCTCCTTCTGGCCCCAGCTCCTCCTCTACGTGGGGCCCACCCTCCTCCTCATCCTCTTCTTCTGGTTCTTCTTCATGCGGGCCCAGGGCGGGGCCGGCCAGGTGATGCAGTTCGGCCAAAGCCGGGCCAAGCTCTACGGCAAGGAGCGGAAGGTCAACACCACCTTCAAGGACGTGGCCGGGCACGAGGAGGCCAAGCGCGAACTGATGGAGGTGGTGGACTTCCTCAAAAACCCCAAGAAGTACCTGGAGTTGGGGGCGGAGATCCCCAAAGGCGTCCTCCTGGTAGGCCCCCCGGGCACGGGCAAAACCCTTCTGGCCCGGGCGGTGGCGGGGGAGGCAGGGGTGCCCTTCTTCTCCGTTTCCGCCAGCGAGTTCATGGAGATGTTCGTGGGGGTGGGGGCAAGCCGGGTGCGGAGCCTCTTTGAGGACGCCCGCCGCAACGCCCCCAGCATCATCTTCATTGACGAGCTAGACTCCATCGGCCGCAAACGGGGGGCCGGCATCGGGGGCGGCCACGACGAAAGGGAGCAGACCCTGAACCAAATCCTTTCCGAGATGGACGGCTTTGAGAAGGACACCTCCGTCATCGTCCTCGCCGCCACCAACCGCCCCGACATCCTGGACCCCGCCCTCCTCCGCCCCGGGCGCTTTGACCGCCAGGTGGTGGTGGGCCTCCCCTCCTTGGAGGAGCGGAAGGACATCCTCCTGGTGCACATGCGGGGCAAGCCCATCGCCGAGGACGTGGACGCCCTGGAGCTCGCCCACCTCACCCCCGGCTTCTCCGGGGCCGACCTCAAGAACCTGGTGAACGAGGCGGCCCTCCTCGCCGCCCGGGACGGGGAAAAGAAAATCCGCAAGGAGCACTTCCTCAAGGCCCTGGACAAGATCGTCCTGGGCCTGGAGCGCCCCGCCCTCAAGCTTTCCCCCGAGGAGAAGCGGGCCGTGGCCTACCACGAGGCGGGCCACGCCGTGGTGGGCGAGGTCCTGCCCCACGCCGACAAGACGGAAAAGGTGTCCATCGTCCCCCGGGGCATGGCCCTGGGAGCCCGGTGGAGCAAGCCGGAAGAACGGGTCCTGGTTTCTCGGGAGCACCTCATGGACGAGCTTTCCGTCCTCATGGCGGGCCGGGTGGCGGAGGAGCTTTTCACCGGCACCGTGACCACCGGCGCCCAGGACGACTTCAAGCGGGCCACCCAGATCGCCAAGCGCATGGTCCTGGACTGGGGTATGGGGGAGCACTTCAAGAACATCGCCTGGGGCTCGGACTCCGGCCCCATCTTCCTGGGAGAGGAGATCGCCAAAAAGAAAGACCACTCCGAGGAAACCGCCCGCCTCATTGACCAGGACATCCGGAAGATCCTGGACGAAGCCTACGCCCGGGCCCGGGAGGTCCTCCTGGCCCACGCCGAGGCCATGCACCGCCTGGCGGAAGAACTCCTCCGGGAGGAGACCATCCCCGGGGAAAGGGTGCGGGCCATCCTGCGGGAAACGCAGGCGGTGCAACGGGCGGAGGAGGGCTAGCAAAGCCCCGGGAGGGCGGCCCGGGCCTCCTCCAGCTCCGCCCGGGCCCTCCCTTCGTCCCAGCCCAGGAGGGGGGCCATGAGGGCCACCACCCGGGGCAGGGCCTGTTGCGCCGCCTCCTGGTCCAAAAGGGCCAAGCCCATCCGCCGGGCGAGCACGTCCAGGGGCTTCTGGGCCAACTCCTTGCGCACGGCGTGGACCACCTCCCCCTCCAGGTAAGGGAGGCCAGGCAGGAGGGGCCTATCCCCCAAGGCCGCCACCTCCCCCGCCTCTGTGCCGTAGGTGGCGTAGAGGTGTTCCGCCACCCCCTCGGGGAGGTCCAAGGAGGGCTTGGGCCCCGCCCCCAGGAGGGGGGTGGCGTGGGAGGTGGAGGGGGGAAGCCCGAGGCCCAGGTCCCGGTCCAACCGGTCCACGAGGTCCTGGGCCATGAGGCGGAAGGTGGTCCACTTGCCCCCCGTGAGGGTGTAAAGCCCCCTCTCCTCGGCGATGAGGTGGTCCCGCACCAAGAGCCGGGTCTCCCCCCGCCCCACCAGGGGCCTGAGCCCGGACCAGACCGCCCGGATATAGGGGGAGAGGTCCCCCAGGTAAGGCCTTACCTCCTCCAGGAGGTAGGCCACCTCCTCCTCCCGGGGCAGGGGGCAGAAGGTGGCCTCGGCGGGCAGGTCGGTGGTGCCCAAGAGGGCCTTCCCCCGGTAGGGCAGGAGGAAGAGGACGCGGCCGTCCCGGGTCCTGGGGATGAGGAGGCCCGTCTTGAGGGGGTAGTCCAGGACCAGGTGGGCCCCGCTGGAGGGGGTGAGGAGGGGGGGCAGGTGGGGGTCCAGGAGGCGGCGGGTAGCGTCGGTGAAGGGACCCGTGGCGTTCACCACCGCCTTGGCGTAGACCTCCACCTCCCTGCCCGTGAGGCGGTCCTTGACCACCGCCCCCGCCACCCTGCCCCCCTTGAGGAGGAAGGCGTGGGCCTCCGCGTGGTTCAGGGCCAGGGCACCCCGCCTTAGGGCGGAGCGGAGGAGGGCGAGGAGGAGGCGGTGGTCCTGGAACTGGCCGTCCCAGTAGAGGATCCCCCCCAGGGTCTTGGGGAGGCCGGGGAAGAGCCCGGCCACCTCCTTGGGGGGGAGGTAGCGGGTGGGCCCAAGGCGCCGCTTCCCCGAGAAGAGGTCGTAGAGGAGGAGGCCCGTCCCGTAGTAGGGGAGCTCCAGGGGGCGGAAGAGGGGGGTGAGGAGGGGGAGGGGGTGGGCCAGGTGGGGGGCCAGGTCCATCACCACCTTGCGCTCCCGAAGGGCCTCCGTCACCAGCTTCAGTTGCCGTCCGTCCAGGCGCCTCAGGGCGAGTTCCAGGTAGCGCACCCCCCCGTGGAGGAGCTTGGTGGAGCGGCTGCTGGTTCCCGAGGCGAAGTCCCGGGCCTCCACCAAGGCCGCCTTGAGCCCCCTCAGGGTGGCCTCCCACAGGACCCCCGCCCCCGTGGCCCCACCCCCCAGGACCAGGAGGTCCCACGGCTCCTTAAGCCGTTCCCACAGGGCTTCCCGGTCCACCTACCCCTCCTGGGCCCAGCCCCTGGCCCGCTCCACCGCCCGCCGCCAGCCCCGGTACAGGGCCTCCCGCCTCGCCTCCGGCATCCGGGGCAGGAACCGGGCCTCCTCCCGCCAAAGGGCGGGGAGGTCCCGCAGGGAAAGCGCCCCCGCCCCGATCCCCGCCGCAAAGGCCGCCCCCAAGGCGGTGGTCTCCGTGGTCTTCGGCCGGAGCACCGGCACCCCCAGGAGGTCCGCTTGGATCTCCAGGAAGAGGCCGTTCTGCGCCATACCCCCGTCCGCCTTCAGGGCCTTCAGGCTAAGCCCCGCCGCCTTGGCCATGGCCCAGGCCACCTCCCCCACGGAGAAGGCCACCCCCTCCAGGGCCGCCCGCACCAGGTGGGCCCGCCCCGTCCCCCGGGTAAGCCCCAGGATGGCCCCCCGGGCGTAGGGGTCCCAGTAAGGGGCCCCAAGCCCCGTGAAGGCGGGGACGAAGTAGACCCCGCCCGTATCCTCCACCCCCCGGGCCAAGGCCTCCACCTCGTGGCTCCCCCCAAGGAGGCCCACCTCCTCCAGCCACCCCACCGCCGCCCCCGCCACGAAGACGCTCCCCTCCAGGGCGTAGGCCGCCTTGCCCTCCAGGTGCCAGGCCAGGGTGGTGAGGAGGCCCCCCTCGGCCAAGACCGGCTTTTCCCCCGTGTTCAGGAGGAGGAAGGCCCCCGTGCCGTAGGTGCACTTCCCCTCCCCCGCCCCCAAGGCCGCCTGCCCCAAAAGCGCCGCCTGCTGGTCCCCAAGGACCCCTCGGATGGGAATGGGGGCCCCCAAAAGCCCAGGAAGGGTCTCCCCGAAGTCCCCGTCCGAGGGCCGCACCTCGGGGAGGAGGGCCCTTGGGATGCCCAAGGCGGCGAGAAGCTCCTCGTCCCAGGTGAGGGTTTCCACGTTAAAGAGGAGGGTCCGGCTGGCGTTGGTGGGGTCGGTGGCGTGCACCCTGCCCCCCGTGAGGTTCCAAAGGAGCCAGGTGTCCACGGTGCCGAAGCACACCTCTCCCCTTTCCGCCCGCTCCCTCAGCCCAGGCACGTGCTCCAAAAGCCAAAGGAGCTTGGTGGCGGAGAAGTAGGGGTCCAGAAGGAGCCCCGTGCGCGCCCGGAAAAGCCCCTCCAGGCCCCGCCCCCGCAGGGCCTCGCAAAGGGAAGCGGTCCTGCGGTCCTGCCAGACGATGGCGTTGTGGAGGGGCCGCCCCGTATCCCTTTCCCACACCAAGGTGGTCTCCCGCTGGTTGGCGATGCCCAAGGCCAGCACCGCCTCAGGCCCCACCCCCGCCCGGCGCAGGGCCTCCCTCGCCGCCCAAAGCTGGCTCTCCCAGATCTCCCAGGGGTCGTGCTCCACCCAGCCCGGCTCCGGGTAGTGCTGGGCGAAAGCCCGCTGCGCCAGGGCCACCACCTCCCCCTCCAGGGTGAAGAGAATGGCCCGGCTGGACGTGGTGCCTTGGTCTAGGGCCAAAAGGTATTTCATAACGCCTCCCTAAGCCGCTTCGCCGTTTCCTCCGGAAGGGCGTCCACCACGAAGGTACCCGCCCCAAGCTCCGTGCCCGCCAGGAACTTGAGCTTGTCCTGGGTGCGCTTGGGGGGGTAGAACTCCACGTGGAAGTGGAAGGTGCGCTCCTCCCCCAAGGGGGCAGCGTGGAAGACCATCACGTAAGGGAAGGGTTCGCCGAAAAGGGCATCGTACCGGGCCACCACCCGGCCGAGAAGCCGGGCGAAGGCTGCCATCTCCGCCTCCGAAAACGTCCAGGGGCCTGGGTGCCGTTCCCGGGGGGCGACCCAGACCTCGTAGGGGTAGCGGGCGAAGGGAGGGACAAAGGCCAAGAAGCCCTCCTCTTCGTCCACCCGGTAGGCCTCGAGGCCCGGGAAAAGCTCTAGGAGCACGGGCCGCTCGCGGAAAGCCGCGCTTTCCCGCTCCAAAAGGGGCGGCACAAAGGGGTAGGCGTAGATCTGCCCGTGGGGGTGGTGCAGGGTCACCCCCACCGCCTCCCCCCGGTTCTCAAAAGGCATGACGAAGCGCACCCCCGGGAGGCTATAGAGGGCCTGGTACCGGTCCCGCCACACCCAGGCCAGAAGAAGCCTTTCCTCCTCGGAAAGGGTGGCCAGGCTTCCCGTGTGCAGGGGCGTGTAGACCACCACCTCGCACCGGCCCCGGGCGGCCTCCGTGGCCACGGGGAGGCCCGAGGGTGGGGGCGGCGGGGATGGGACCAGGGCGGGGAAGCGGTTCTCAAAGACCGCCACCTGGAAGCGGGCAAAAGGGATCTCCGTGGGGAAGGCCCCTTCCCGGCTCGGGCACAAGGGGCAGTGCTCCTTGGGGGGAAGGAAGGTGCGCTCCTGGCGGTGGGCGGCGTAGACCACCCACTCCTTCCGCAAGGGGTGGTAGCGGAGGTGGGGCGCGGCGTGAAAGGCCTCCTCCCCCTCCGGCAAGGGCGCCTCCTCCAAAGGGCTTAGGCCGTAGAGGATGAGCTCCCGGCCATCCCGCTTGCGGTGGTGGCGTTTAAAGAAGGGAGGCATAGTCCAGGACCTCCTCCCCGCAACGAAAACGGTAGGGACCAAGCCGCTCCACCCCTCCCTCGTCCGCTAAAAAGCTCCGAAGGCGCGCCTCCTCTTCCGGCAGAAGCCAAGAGGGGGGGTCCGAGGTAGCCTTGAAGCCGGTGTACCGCGCCAAAACCTCTTGTAGCCGCATGGCCTCCGGGGAGAGGAGGTTAAAACGGGTACGGAAGAAAACCACATCGGGATCTACTTGAACGTTTTCCCGAAGCCAAAGCCGGTGCAAAGTGGCGCGCAGGGCGTTTCTGAGCCCAGGGCCCGTGGGGTCGCCAAGCCAGAGGGAACGGTCCTCGTTATCCCAGTAGGGGGCCACGTCGGGGCCTACCCTAAACCCGTCCGCTAACCCCAAGGAGGCCAAGATGGGCGCCCCACAAAAGAGCAAATAGGCGTCCCCCGCCGCCTGGCGCACCCGCTCCATAGCTACACGATACCGCCCCTCGCCCTCCGCCCCGGGAAGGGAGGCTGCATAGAGGAAGTCCAGCTTCAGGTAA
Source organism: Thermus hydrothermalis (assembly GCF_022760925.1). Taxonomy (NCBI): domain Bacteria; kingdom Thermotogati; phylum Deinococcota; class Deinococci; order Thermales; family Thermaceae; genus Thermus; species Thermus hydrothermalis. The sequence goes on from NZ_JAKTNT010000019.1 coordinate 40,592, forward strand.
TCGTAGCCCCAGGAACGCACCTTCTGGATAAGGCCCTCCACCCAGGAAAGAACCTCCTCCTTACCCGCATCCAGGGCCAAAAGAGGTTTTCCCCAGTTAAAGCCCGCAGGAAGGGGCCGGCCCTCCCGGTCCCGGAGGAGCCAGTCCGGATGGGCGCGCACGAGGGGACTGTCCGCCGTGACCAAAAAAGGGGCAAGCCAAAGCCCTGGCCGCAGACCCTTCGCCCTGATCCGCTCCGCCAAATAGGCCATGCCGTGGGGAAAGCGCTCGTTGGCCTCCCAGTCGCCCAAAGCCCTCTGCCAACCGTCGTCCACCTGAAAGACCTCAAAGGGGTAGCCTGCCACCTCTTCCAGAACCTCAAGGAGGCGCGCCTCGCTTATGTCCGTATAAAAGGCGTACCAGGAGCACCAGACCCTAGGCGGCCCCCCAGAAAGGCGGCGGGGGAGGAGCCGGGCGTAGGCGGAAAAGACCTCCTCCTCAGACCCCCAAGCCAAGAACCACTCCCCTTTGTCCCCCTCCAGCCGGCCCAGGAGCAGGTCCGGCCGGCCCAGAACCCGAGCCCCTACCCCCAGAGCCCCCAAAAGGAGCACCTGCCCCTCGGGGCCGCGCAGGGCACCGAGCCCACTGCCCCACCACTCCGAGGCACGAAGCAGGAAAGGATCATCGGCCTGGGGCTGGCGCTCTGGGGGAAGAAGAGGAACCGGCGGCCGGGAAAGCGAAACCCAGGCGGCCAGGCTCCAGCTCTGCCAGCCGTGGCGGAAGAAAGCCTCCCCCCAAAAAGGGGGGTAGACCCGCACCTCTCGGCCCTCGAGGCGTAGCCCCCCCGGAACCGCCGTCACCCCCTCCGCTTCCAGGGCCACCTCGAGGCTCCCCAGCTTTACCCGCATCCCTACTCCTCCTCCCACACCGCCACCTCATACGGGGGGAGCTTCGGCCCTCCCAAGAGGAAACGAACCCCTGGAGGGGTGGGAAGGGCCGCCTCCTCAGGGCCATAGTTAAAGGCAAACACCAAATGACCCCTCCGCCGCAAGCGCAGGCCAGGAGGAAGGGGCTTTGGCGAAAGCCCTCCCTCTTGGGCCAAGCTCGCCAGCAAGGTAACGAGGAGCTCGGGGCTGGGCCAAGCGGCGAGGTAAAGGTAGCGCCCGGTACGGAACAAAGCCCCCCGGCCATCGGCAAAACGCAACAGGGGGCTTAGGTCCGTTTCCACCCACTCCCGCCATAGGCCCAAAGAAAACCGCCCCAAAGGGCCTTCCGCCTCTTCCTTTAACCCCGGCGGCAGGCTTTCCACGCGCACCACCTTCAGGGGGAGAAGGGCCTGCAGAGGCCCTGGAGGAAGCGCTTGGGGAATGTGGAAGTTCGCCGTCTTGCTCCCGCTTCTGGGACCCCAAAGGACGATGCCATCGGCTTCCCTAAAGGCACTTAGAACCTCCTCCCGCACGATGGGCAGGCTCGGTACCAACACCAACCGGTAGCCCTGCAAGGCAGCTCCCGGCGGAACGATATCCACGTCCAACCCGAGCCGCCTGGCTGCGCTATAGAAGAGGAACACCAAGGCCAGGTAGTTCCACTCGGCCCCTTGAGGCTGGATCTCGTAAACCCAAGGGGCTTCGGGGTCATAGACCAAGGCCACGGGGGCCCGCTCGTACGGGGGCAAGGGAAGCCTCCCCAACTCCTCCGCCACCCGCCGCACCTCAAAGAAAGCCACATCCGGAGCATAGTCTGGACGGTGCAGGCCGGCGTGCATCTCCTCCTGGGCAAAAGGCACCTGCCGCCACCGGAAGTAGGAAACCACCTCCGCCCCGTGGGCCAAGGCCTCCCAGGTCCAAAGGCGCACCATGCCCGGCGCGGGGCTCGGGTTGTGGGGTGCCCAGTTTACCGGGCCCGGTTGTTGCTCCATCACCCAAAACCGCCCTCGCCCCACCGCCCGGTAAAGGTCATGGTTGAAGGCCGCCACGTCCGGGTGGCCGGTCCTGGCGTAGAGCAGCTTCTCCTCCTCGGGAAGGGGCATGAGGTCGGTGAAGCCCAGAGGATAACTGTCCCAGCTGGCGAAGTCCAGGTCCTCTCCCAAGGGAAAAGGATTTAGGTCCGTAAAAAAACCCATGAAGTTGTGCGTGATGAACTTCCCCGGGGCATGGGCCCGAAGGATTTCCACCTGGAGGCGGTTGTATCGCCGCACCTGCTCCGAGGCGAAGCGGTAATAGTCCAGAAGATGGCTAGGGTTGGCCTCGGCCACGGTGAGGTTGGGGAGTTCCACCTCCTGGAAGGTGCGGTAGCGTTGGCTCCAAAAGGCAGCCCCCCAGGCCTGGTTAAGGGCGTCTATGTTCCCGTAGCGCTCCTCAAGCCACTTTCTAAAGGCGCCTTGGCAACGCTCGCAATAGCAGCGCACCGTCCCGTGGCAGCCATATTCGTTATCCGTCTGGAAGCCCGCCACTGCAGGGTGCTTGCCGTAGCGCTCCGCCAAGAGCGTGACGATGCGGCGGGTCTCCTCCCGGTAGGCGGGGCTACTGAAGCAGTAGTGACGCCGCCCTCCGAAGCGGCGCCTACGCCCCTCCTTGTCCACGGGAAGGATCTCTGGGTAACGGTCCACCAACCACTTGGGCGGCGTGGCTGTGGGCGTGCCTAGGACCACCTTCAGCCCGGACTGGGCCAAGACCTCCACCGCCTCGTCCAGCCAGGCCCAGTCCAGACGACCGGGCTCCGGCTCCAGAAGGGCCCAGGCAAACTCTCCCACCCGCACAAAGGAGAGCCCAAGCTCGCGCATCCGCTTGGCGTCCTCAGGCCAACGCTCCTTGGGCCAGTGTTCGGGGTAGTAGCAGACACCGAGCATATCCTCACTCCTTCACGGCTCCTGCCGTTATGCCCGCCACAAAGTAGCGCTGCAAAAAGAGGAAAAGCACCAAAAACGGCACCGTCATCAAGGCTGAACCCACCATAATCCCCCCCCAAGAAACCCGGGTAAGGCCGATCAGGGTGCCTAGGGCCACCGGGGCGGTGTACATGTCCTTTTGCGAAAGGATCAAGAGCGGCCAAAGGTAATCGTTCCAGGCATTTAGGAAGAGGATGAGGGCTAGCGCCGCCAAGGAAGGGCGCACCAAGGGCAAAGCGATCTGGAAGAAGATGCGCCCTTCCCCCGCTCCATCCACCCGGGCGGCGTCCAGGAGGGAGGAAGGGAGGGAAAGGAAAACCTGGCGCATGTAGAAGACCCCCAAGGCGTTCGCTAGGAACGGGAGGATAACGCCCCAGTATGTGTTGGTGAGCTTAAGGTCCCGAGCCACCAAGATGTACTGGGGAATGACCACCACGAAGTAGGGAATAGTTAAAGTAGCTACAATAAATGAGAACACCAGGGCTTTAAACCGGAACTCGTACACGGCGAGGGCATACCCCGCCAGGGCGCTGAGCAAGAGACCTCCCAGGGTGTAGAGGCCAGAAACCACCACGCTATTCGCAAGCGCCCGGAGGAAGTTGGTGTCCGCCTGGAGGCTTGCCCAATTTTCCATAAAGGCATCCCCTGGCAGAAGCGGTACGGGCACGCGGAAAATCTCCTGCTCGGGATGGGTAGCGAACACCACCATAAGCCAGAGAGGCGCCAACCACAACAGGGCTAAGGGCAAAAGGCCAGCGTGCAGGGCCAAGGCAAACCAAAACCGCTGTCTTCTCATCGCTCCCTCCACAGGCGCATCTGCAAAAAGGAGAAAAGCGCCGCCAAGAGGGCCACCGTGTAAGCGATAGCCGAAGCGTAGCCGAAGTTAAAGCTCCGAAAGCCCTGCTGGTACAGGTACACGCCCAAGGTCATGGTGGCGTTGCCGGGCCCTCCCCCCGTAATCAGGAAAGGCTCGGTGAAAAGCTGAAGCGTGCCGATAATGGAAAGCACAAGGGCAAAGAGAAGGACCGGCCGTATACCTGGCAAGGTCACGTGCCAAAACCTTTGCCAAGGACCCGCCCCGTCTAGCTCGGCCGCCTCGTAAAGCTCCTTGGGAATGCTCTGCAACCCGGCCAAAAGGATAATGGCGTTATATCCCGTCCAACGCCAGGTCAGAGCAATCACGATTACGGCCATGGCCGGGCCAGGTGCATAGAGCCAGTCATACCCCGGGTGCCCTAACGCCCGGAGAAGCGCATTCACCGCTCCAAACTCCGTGTTAAAAAGGAGACGAAAAACCGCAGAGTACGCCACAGCCCCCACCACCACAGGGGCAAAGAAGGCGAAGCGGAAGAAACCCTTGGCGCGCAAGAGAGCTGAGTTCAAGGCCAAAGCGAGAAGAAGGGCCAAAGCCAGCATTAAAGGTACCTGTACGAGAAGAATGAAGAGGGTGTTTTTGAGGGCAATCCAGAAGAAAGGGTCTTGCAGGAGACGCCCCCAGTTGACGCCGGCCTCGAGGCGCCAGGGGTAAACCCGGGTATTCAAAAAGGAGAGGTACAAGGAGTAAGCGATGGGCCATGCCCAGAAAACAGCGAAGAGAAGGGTATAAGGCGTCAGAAAAAGTAAGGGAGCGATTCTCATGATTTAGAAAAAGGGGGCTATGGCCTGCGGCCATAGCCCCTTTCGGCTTTTATCGGGCTACAGGCAACCCCGTGGCCCGGCTAATCTGCCTGGCTGCCTCGTCCAACGCCTCCTTAGCCGTCTTGTACTTCCCAGCAAGGAAGTCCGCTTGGATGGCGGTCATGATCTGCCGCGCCTCCTGGAAGTACTGCGTGCCCCTCGCGGGCGGGATCCTGCCAAGGGTCCCCAAGATCAGTTGCCAGATGGGTTGGTTGCCCCAGTAGGGTTGGGGTTGCTTAACGTAGGGATCGTTCAACGCCGGAAGGTAGGAGGGAACTAAACCGTACTCCTTGAGCATGGTGATCTGGCCTTCTGTAGTGGCCAAAGCGTGCTTGACAAAAGCCCATGCGGCCTCCTTGTTCCGGCTGGATGCGGGGATGGCCAACGCGGAACCGCCCAGGTTGGCCGCCCGCACCCCACCTTTGGTAGCGGCAGGCATCAAGTAAACACCCCACTTCCCGCTCTGATCAGGGGCATTCGTACGGATGGTCCCCTCGTACCAAGCACCAAACATGGCGCTGGCCACGGCTCCCGCCTTGATGTACTGAATTTGCTCGTTCCAACCCCCAAAGGCCACTACGCCTGCGTCCACCAGCTTCTTGATGGTATCCAAGGCGCGCACGCACCCCGGCTGGTTCACTGTAACCGCAGTGCCTTGGTTGTTGAAGTAGAAGCAGCCATTCTGGTTGGCCAGCATGCGGAACCACTCGTCGTCCTGGCCGTTGGCGATGGTGCCCATCTTCACCTTGCCGCCGGTGGCCTGAAGCATGCGCCTACCAGCCACAATAAAGTCACCCAAGTTGCTACCCAGCCATCTTCTGGGTCAGGAGACTGATGTTATGGGCC